>DASQFV010000018.1:0-7470 GCA_035632975.1 Nitrospiraceae bacterium | reverse complement strand
CTTCAACGAAGGATACTCCGCTTCATCCGGTGGGTCGCTCACACGGCACGATCTATCAGGCGAAGCTATCCGTTTGGGGCGATTGCTGATCGAGTTGCTCCCGGAGCCTGAAGCCATGGGACTCCTGGCGCTCATGCTGCTCCACGATTCGCGGCGTGCCGCACCCACCTCACCGACCGGTGATCTGATACTTTTGGAAAATCAGGATCGCGCTCTGTGGAATCGAGATCAGCTAGCGGAAGGGGCGTCGCTGGTGGAAAGGGCGCTGTCGTTGCGTCGTATCGGACCGTACCAGCTCCAAGCGGCTATCGCGGCGGTGCATGCCCAGGCGCCCAGTCCCTCCGCCACGGACTGGGCCCAGATCGTTTCACTCTACGACCTGCTGATGCGGGCGGGACCGTCGCCTGTAGTCGAGCTGAATCGTGCTGTGGCAGTCGCGATGCACGACAGTCCTTCGGCGGGTCTTGTGCTAATCGACGCCATCCTCGCGCGAGGCGAACTAGCGAACTATCACCTTGCACACGCGGCCCGAGCGGATCTCTGCCGGCGACTTGGGCGAACAGCGGAAGCCCGAAACTCCTACGAGCTGGCCCTCGGTCTCACCCAGCAAGAGCCGGAGCGGCGGTTCCTCGAGAGACGGCTGAGCGAGCTGCCGGACTGATGCGGCGAATAACACCTCACACATCGTACCTATCCACATCGGGCAGTCCATGTTGAGTGATTTGGTTATGGTTAGGCAGTGTCTGGATCGCCATAGCTGACCATGCCCGGCCGTGTATGGGCTGATTTGTCGACGATCTGCTTCAACACCTGGTTGGTCGACAACATTACAACCGTTCATACTCCGCCCTCACAAACTGCGGGTCATATGTTCGTTCCAGCCTGCGGACAATGAAGTGGCCCCGTGCCATCTCCTGGAAATGGTCTATGAACAGGACATTGATCACCACGCCTCCGGCAGCACCGATCACGGGTACGGCTTGCGCGGCGACCTTCTCGGAGACGTTCACGCCGAAGCGCGCGGCCAACTGTGTGATGAACCTGACGATTGCTGGCGCGCCCTCCTCAACCAGACCTCTCTCGGTGATGTACACTGCAGCCTCTGAGACCGACTTCGCCAGAGCCCCACGTATCAGGAAGTAGGCGGATTCACTCGCGTCGTCGCTCTTGCTACGCCCGCCAAGAGCGAAGACCTCAAGGCAGGCCAGTTTGGCGCCCGGCGTCCTGAGACGCTCGCCCTCGCTTCGTGCGATATCTGCAATGGAACGCAGCATGATCGTGGTGGATAAAGGCAGTTCGAGCGGGAGGCCGAGCAGTCCAAAGGCGCCTCCCCCCGCGCCGGTCGCCGCTACCGCGAGCTTGTGCAGAAACTCCCAAGAATTCTGCTGCGATTTGTCGTCAATTGTCAGCAGCGCCGCCTGTAGTGCCGTCTCCAGCGACCTCCTGGTCGCCTCGTTGACGACCATTGCCCATTTCTCTGGAAGCAGCTTGAGCGCCTTCTCAATCGGCATACCGATCAATCCCGTTATCTTCACTGCGAGGCCGGGATTTTCAAGGAGAGCCTTCGCGTACCGCAGAGCCTCTTGATCTTCGTACGATAGATTCACGCGGCCCTCCTTCTCTCAATTACTGCCCGGCTAGCAGGTGAGCTGGAACAGTGATCGTGGTCCAAACGGCCTATTCCTAGCTACTCCCTTTTTCAAGGAAGCCCCATTCTGCCTGAAATGTCACTCGCTTACGATGACTTGTCAAGTACCGAAATACCCCTGTCGATTTTCTCTCTTGCCAACGACTATCTTATGTCAGGACATTGTGGACGAGACAAGCAAGACGTGCGCGACAAGCGCGACTCGCGAGGATGAAACTTTCGACCAATCGCGCTTGCCTCGCACCTCTCGCGAATCTCAGTCGAATGACGAGATACGCGTCACAAGAAACGAGCGACAACGAAGAGGACGGATACAACTAGAGGAGGCGCCCATATGAAATACATGTTGCTGATTTACGGAGATGAGAATGGGTTGAGTGAAACTGAGCGGAAGGACTGTTACGTAGAGTCCACGCAGCTTGCACATCAGCTGCACTCGAACGGACAGTACATAGCGGCCAATCCGTTACACCCCACAGCCATGGCGACCAGCGTGCGCGTGCGCGATGGCAACCGGCTCTTGACCGACGGTCCGTTCGCGGAGACACGCGAACAACTGGGCGGTTACTTTCTCATCGAGGCAAACGATCTTGACGAGGCGATCGCCGTCGCGGCAAAGATCCCCATGGCCCGCAAAGGCACCGTCGAGGTCCGTCCGGTCATCGAGATTCCGAATCTGCCGTAGAAATCGCAAGGAGACGATATGCAAAAGATCACCCCCTGTTTGTGGTTTGATAGCCAAGCTGAAGAGGCGGCGAAGTTTTATGTGTCGATTTTCAAGAAATCTAAGATCCGAAACATGACCCGCTATGGAGAGGCAGGCGCAGAAGTCTCCGGAAGGCCAAAGGGGTCGGTCATGACCATTACATTTGAGATCGAGGGGCAGGAATTCGTTGCCTTAAACGGTGGGCCGCATTTCACATTTTCCGAGGCTATTTCGTTGATGGTAAAGTGCGAGACGCAGAAGGAAATAGACGAGATGTGGGAGAAACTCTCCCACGGAGGAGAAGAAGGACAGTGTGGCTGGTTAAAGGATAAATATGGTCTGTCGTGGCAGATTGTTTCTCCTGAGTGGGACGAGATGTTGCAGGACAAGGATGTCAAGAAATCCGAAAGAGTCATGAAGGCCATCCTTCAAATGACCAAGCCCGACATCAAGACACTCAAGCAAGCCTATGAGCAATAATAACCCAAGTTCTGGAATGAGGTGTATACACCTCATTGGGACAGATTCCGCGTGCGCGCCTTCGGCTGCTTCGCAAGGAGGGATATGGTGATGCAAGACAAATTGGTGTGGGTCGGTCGAGCGATATGTGGTCTGTTATCGCTCCTCTTGACGATGAGTGCCGTAATGAAATTGAGCGGCGGGGGCGGGGTGGCGGAAGGGATGGTGCATCTGGGATTGCCCGAGTCCCTGATCGTGCCGCTCGGCATTCTCGAACTCTCATGCGTCGTGATCTATCTGATTCCGGCGACGTCCATGCTGGGCGCGATTCTGTTGACCGGATACCTTGGTGGCGCAATTTTGGCGCACGTGCGGGTCGGCGATCTGTTCTTCTTCCAAATCGCGCTGGGCATTTGTGTGTGGCTCGGTCTCTACCTCCGTGAGAATCGGCTGAGACAACTCATTCCCTTGAGAACACCCGGTACTGTCGATTTCACGACCGCTCGTTCGACAAATGTGTAAAGCCGGTCGTAGTGGCCGGCCCTTACTAGAACTCAGTGCGAATTTTCAGAAAGGACTGAGACATGAGCACGATACGGTTACTCGTTGGGACACGAAAGGGTGCGTTCGTTCTTACGTCTGACGGAACACGCAAACAATGGGATGTCAGCGATCCGCACTTTGCCGGATGGGAGATGTATCATCTCAAAGGCTCGCCCGTTGAGCCGAACCGCATCTATGCCTCGCAAACCAGCAGCTGGTTCGGGCAAATCATCCAGCGCTCGGATGACGGCGGCAACACGTGGCATCAACCAGGAACACCGCCAGGCGAACCGACCACCACTCCGGATGGCATGCCGAAGGGAGAGAGCAACAAATTCGTCTACGATACATCTCCAGAAACGGGGAAAAAGCTCACGACGCACCAACATTATGACGGCACGCAACGTCCTTGGGAATTCAAGCGGGTCTGGCACCTCGAACCGTCGCTGACCGATCCGGACACAGTCTATGCGGGAATCGAGGACGCGGCCCTGTTCCGATCGAGCGACGGCGGGCAGACCTGGCAGGAATTGTCCGGGCTACGCGGTGTGAAAGGAAATCTGTGGCAACCGGGCGCCGGCGGGATGTGTCTGCACACGATCGTGCAGGATCGGATCAATCCGGAACGCATCTATATTGCCATCTCGGCTGCTGGAGCGTTCAGGACCGATGATGGCGGCATGACTTGGCGCGCGATCAACCGCGGGTTGAAATCCAAATATGAGCTTCCCGACTCGGATGCGGAAGTCGGCCACTGTGTACATCGCATCGCGATGCACCCGACGCGCCCGAATGTGCTGTTCATGCAAAAGCACTGGGACGTGATGCGGAGCGACGACGCCGGCGATTCGTGGCACGAAATCAGCGGGAACCTGCCAACGGACTTCGGGTTTCCGATCGATGTGCATGCCCACGAGCCGGAGACGGTGTACGTCGTGCCGATCAAGAGCGACTCCGAGCATTTTCCCCCTGATGGAAAGCTGCGCGTGTACCGCAGTCGAACGGGCGGGAACGAGTGGGAAGCGCTCACGAACGGTCTGCCGCAGCGCGATTGCTATGTGAATGTGTTGCGTGATGCGATGGCCGTCGACTCGCTTGATCCGTGCGGTATCTATTTCGGGACATCCGGCGGGCAAGTGTATGGCTCGGCGGATGCCGGCGACAGCTGGACACCGATCGTCCGTGATCTTCCGGCGGTGTTGTCGGTCGAGGTACAAACTCTTCCATGATACGAGTCGTGCTCCCGGCACATCTGCGGACACTGGCGCGGGTCGACGGCGAGGTGACAATCGACGTCGAAGGTCAGGCAACGCAGCGCTCAGTCCTCGACGCGCTCGAAGCGCGGTATCCGATGTTGCGGGGGACGATCCGAGAGCACGGCACACTCAAGCGCCGAGCATTCGTGAGATTCTTCGCCTGCGAGCAAGATCTATCCCATGAATCACCGGATGCCTTGCTACCCGAAGCGGTCGCAACGGGTGCTGAGCCGTTTTTGATCGTGGGAGCCATGGCCGGCGGTTAGCAGGCTATTGAAAAAGGCTGCCAGCGGCGTATCGGCGGTTGCAGTAGAAGCCTTCGTGAATACTGCAGGCAAAGGGGGCACGCTCATGAAATATCTGTTACTGGTTCACCACGACGAAGAAGCGTTCGACAAGATCAGCGAGACTAAACGGAAGGAAATGCTCGCGGAATCCGTGCAGCTTACGCACCAGCTCCACAACAATAGACAATATGTGCACGCGTCGCCGTTGCATCCGGCTGCGACGGCGATTATCGTGAGGTTGCGCGAGGGCAAACAATTTGTCACCGACGGCCCCTTCGTGGAAACGCGCGAGCAACTCGCCGGCTACTTCCTGATTAAGGCTAGAGATCTCAACGAGGCGATCGGCATCGCGGCTCGGGTTCCTGGGGCGCGCATTGGAACGGTAGAGGTTCGGCCCCTGAGGGAGATTCAGGGGCTGCCGAATGAGTAAAAGCCATTGAAATAGGCTCTTAGCGTACCTTCGGCATGTCGATTTCTGGGCAGCTCGTTCGACTAATTAGCAGAGCCAACTTTGAGCCGGTAGAGGCCGGCTCAGAACCAGAATCCAAACAGGAGATACCACCATGCGATTCATGATTCTAGTCAAAGCCGACAAAAACTCAGAAGCGGGCGTTCTTCCGGACGAGAAGCTCCTGACGGAAATGGGGAAGTTCAACGAAGAACTAGTAAAGGCCGGCGTGATGCTCGCAGGAGAAGGACTCCAGCCAAGCTCGAAGGGCGCGCGCGTCAAGTTCTCTGGAAGCAAGCGGACCGTGATTGACGGACCCTTCGCGGAGACGAAGGAGCTGATCGCCGGCTTCTGGCTGTGGCAGGTGAAATCGAAGGAAGAGGCGATCGCATGGGTCAAGCGTTGCCCGAACCCCTTCCCCGGCACGGAGTCCGAGATCGAGATTCGTCAAGTATTCGAGGCGGAAGACTTCGGTGCCGAGTTCACGCCGGAGCTCAGGGAGCAAGAGGAACGCCTGCGCGCGCAGATGGGCAAGAAGGAGTAGTTAAAAGGAGGGTTCACATGCGATACGTCGATGGATATGTCTTGCCGGTCCCGAAAAAGAACCTGACCGCCTACCGCCGCATGGCGCAAAAGGCGGGTAAGCTCTGGAGAGAACACGGTGCGCTGGATTACAAGGAATGCGCCGGCGACGATCTCAATACAAAGATGGGGGTTCCGTTCTTAAAAAGCGCCAAGGCTAAATCCGGCGAGACGGTCGTGTTCGCCTATATTGTATTCAAGTCACGGGAACATCGGGATCGCGTCAATGCCAAAGTGATGAAAGACCCGCGGATTACTGGGATGTGCGATCCGAAGAAGATGCCCTTCGATGTGAAGCGCATGGTGTATGGCGGTTTCAAGGTCTTCGTCGACGCCTGGCAGATTGCTTCTCGGCAGTGAGCGTTAAGAAAGAAGAAAACGCCATGCAATACATGCTCATGTGCTGCATCGACGAGACTGCATGGACACAAATGCCTGACAGCGAGAAGCACAGGATCATGCAGGAGTATGGAGCGTTGATTCAGAGTCTCGTCACCAGCGGGCAGTTTCGTGGCGGGGGGCAGCTACGCTCGACTTCATCGGCTACTACCGTGCGCATGAAGGGCGGCAAACTGGCGCTTACCGATGGGCCATTTGCGGAAACGAAAGAGCAGCTCGGCGGCTACCACTTAGTCGAATGCCGCAATCTGGACGAAGCCCTTTCCATCGCGGCACGCATTCCGACGCTACCGGCGGGAGGCGCAATCGAGGTACGCCCCCTTGAGCAGTCCCCCGAGAGCGAAGTCTCGGTGAGCAGATGAGTCGTCGTTCCGGCAATTACCTTGATCTCGATGTGATCGAGCACACATCGTTGTGTTTACATTCCTATCAACTGTTCTCAACAAAATGAAGGAGGCTTCCCATGCGATTAATTATTGTTCCCCTCACGTGCCTTGCGCTCTTTGTACTCACCTCTCCCGTGATGGCCAAGGACAAGAAGCAAGCAAAACAGATGGACGAGCAGGCCATGATGGAGGTGTACCAGAAGCTGGCTACCCCCGGCGAACCTCACAAGCTGTTCGCAACCTTGGCCGGCAGTTGGACGACGAAGACCAAAGAATGGATGGAGCCCGGCAAGCCCCCCTCAGAGTCAACCGGATCCGTCGAAATGAAGATGTTGCTGGACGGACGCTTTCTCCAGCAGGATTTCAGCGGCGACATGATGGGGCAACCCTATTCAGGCATTGGGACCACAGGGTACGACAACCTGCGCAAGCGATATGTCTCGACGTGGATCGATACCTGGGGCACCGGGATCTTTCAGATGGAAGGCACGGCGAGCGCCGACGGCAAGACCATCACGCTGAAGGGCCGGCACGATGAACCGGGCGGAGGACAGATGAAGCATCGAGCGGTGTGGAAGATCGTGGACAGCAATACCCAGACCTTCGACATGTACGGGACTCACCACGGCGGCAAGGAAATGAAAGTGATGGAGATCGTCTATACTCGGAAGCCCTAAAGAGAAGTGGACTCTAGCGAGCGGAGGAGTTTTCGACTCTTTCGCGCGCCGATCTCTGTGGTTAGGTCACCGCCGATCT
>DASQFV010000017.1:0-11956 GCA_035632975.1 Nitrospiraceae bacterium | reverse complement strand
CAGGATGACGAAGTCCATCTTGGAGCACAGTCCTTCATCAGACGAGCAGCCTGACATAACCTAGCCGTGTGAGTGCGCAGTGAGACCATGGCGGAATCTGAAGTTGGCTCGGCTCCGAAAGAACCGGGCCTTTGTTTTGTCTTGAGACCGGGGAACCCGGCGAGCCCCATGAATCGGGGCGCGTATGACGAGCCGCTCATCCGGTGCCGCCGTGGGAGTGGAGGAAGCGGTAGCCAAGGGGCGGTATCGACGGGGGAGGAATTGTCGATCGGCCTACTGCTACAGTTGCCTCTCTACTGTTGCCATCAACCTACTCGCTGACGCCTTCAGCGCACGAGACAATTTCAGAATCATACTCAGCGTTGGTGACTTCAGCTCCCGCTCAAGTCGGCTAATGTAGGTCCGATGCACTTCTGCATAAACCCTAACTCTTCCTGCGATAGGCCCCTGACTACCGACAAAGCCCCTGTGGGTGTATTAATCGAGTTCCTACTCCAGCCTTTTTGAAATTTCCCAAATATTTTTGAAAGCTCTTTTCTATGTGCACTGTATCTCCCTTTACCTGACTGGCAACCGGCCCACTAACTGACACCCCTTTGCAAAGGTGGCCCCCCAGGGGTACACCCTTCCGCTCTCTGTCTCGAAAAGCTCGGCGCTGCTGGGGGCACTAAGTACCTGCCCATTCATGCTGTAGCTACAGGTGTTATTAGGGTGTTAGGAATTGCACCAAACTGACTGGATTAGCGACAAGGTGAGCCGAGTAGAAATGAACAGAGGAATGTACGAATCGCCAGTAATGACAAGGGGATTGCCTCTGTCATCAAAGACTTAAGCAATCCCCCTGGATAGGATTTTAAGTCCCTTGCGTCTGCCAATTTCGCCACTCCGGCAGCGGGACGGATTCTATCATACCGTCAAGCACTTGCCGCATCTGTTCTAGCCCATTAGGACGTGCCGGTTCAGCCGGTGCGGTGAAGAGGCGGGGTGTGGAAAGCCACCGGCGCAAAGCACGAGATTCAAGAACCGGCGCTTGCGTCTGATCGTGAGAATACTCGGGGAAACACCAGGCCTCATTCAAAAGGAACCTTGCTATGCTGGTGACAAGACCGAGGTGACAGACGATCATGAGATGGAACCCCAATCCAGAACCCGACCCCGATCCCCTGTCACCCGATCCCAATCCCTTTCCATCTCCAAAGCCACCGATACCGAATCCGCCACCCTATCCCTGCCCTCCAAGTCCGCTGCCTACGCCGCAATTAGTTATATGGACTCACCACCGAGCCGCACCTCACCCGCTATTCCTCCGAGAGCGAATATAGGTGGTGTTCGCTCCCTTATCCCGTCATCGGTAACCAACGAAGCTATAGCTATCATTGACCAGAATGTCCGAACTACAGCCAAGTTGCCACGTAATAGAGTACTGCCCCAGCCAGAAACACGGTTCTCATCGGTGTGATAGCATTCATCCCTGTTCCCAATGTACTGTCGTAGTATCGCGCCGAACGCAGAACGTGCGAGAGGTGAACCGTGTTGGTACACATCATCGCTGACTATGGAACGGGCGATCTAGCCTTTGCCGAAGTAGTGCAGCGCATTAAGGTCCACCTACCGGATGCCGAACCCATACCCGTGCCGGTTCCCCCCTTTTCCACCTTGGCTGCCGGTTTCTGTATCGCTCAACTGGGTCTTAATGCCGCCCCACCTGGGACGCTGATTTATCACAACGTGGCCCCACGCGAGGACGACCAGGCGGCCCGACCGGGGAACGCGGGAGAACGCTTAGCCTATGCACGGCTTCCCACGGGGGTACGTGTGATCGGCGTCAATTCTGGCTATGCGTTCTCCTTCATCAAAGCGGTTGCGGAAAAATTACGATGGGCGGCGTCCCCAGCGGAAGGTAGCCAATTCCGTTCGCGGGACATCTTTCCGCAAGCCGCCGCCGCCATCGCCCTGGGACTCCCTACGGCGCTGGGCGACGAGATCGACGCACGGACACTGCCGCCAGCCCCTTCCTCGGTGATCGCCTATGTCGATGGCTACGGAAACCTCAAGACGACCATCGCGTACGATGCCAAGAAGGTCCGACCGGGAAAGCACATCCGAGTGCGGGTCAATGATCGCGAACATGAGGCGACGGTGAGTGATGGCGCTTTTGCCGTTCGTCACGGCGAATTGGCTTTTGCACCCGGGAGCAGCGGCTGGCCGATGCGTGATGGTGACGAAGTCCGGTGGATAGAGATCTTCCTGCGCGGCGGCAACGCGTGGGACCTATTCGAAAGACCGGCAATCGGCTCAGCCATATCCATTGCCTAGAAACTATTCTCCCATCCTTGTCGCAAGCCACTCAACGTCGGTGATCCGTCTCAACTGAGACAAGCTACTTCGCTTTCCCTAAATCAACGATGTAATGAGTACACGGCCTGCACTCTCCTCCACATCCGGTTCTGTCCACGCCTCGCTACACGGCGTGATGAGGGGGGGGCGAATCTATCGTCGCCCCAATGATAAGTGGCTTCGCGCCCGAACAGTTGCTTTGACCAGGCTGCTGTTCTTATAACGTTTGTCATCGGTAACTTCATCGCCAAACCACGCGGGTGGACGAAACCGTCTACTCTCTTCAACAGACTCAAACTCAACTTCAACGGTGACTAGCTTGGCGAGTGATCCTTGATACACATCAAGTTCAAGTTGATGGCCATTCCAGTTTAATACGTATCGTGTTTTTTTGACTCGTCGCCCTTGAGTTGCGGGCCATAGGGTGTGGAACTGCTTTTGCGAAATGTTCACTTCGATTTCATCTCGTGTAAGGGCGCCCGGACTCTTTACGGTCTCAAAACAGTTGTCACCCATCCGCCGAAGCCGCACTTCGGTTCCGTCAGACGAAATCGCGAGATAGCCTTGAATGATCTGCTCGTGCTTAAGCTGTCGGAGTCTGGGCAGATCCCGCACTAGCCATTTACGCTCAATTTCTTGCGTATGTTTAGCCATCCATGACCGCCCCGGGATCCACAACAGTTCGCTGCGTGTGATGGGATCGAGTTAATCTTTCAAACACCATGCCCGCCAGTACACTTCGATGCGACGCACAAAGGCAGAAGGTTTTTCTGCATACATCCGTATGCCCAACCGCTTGGCTTCCACCTGGAGTTCTTTTCGGCGCTGATCGATCAATGCCACCATCGTCTTTACCGGCGTCCGGCCCTCAGATGGGTTCTGAACCATCCTTTGGCGCAGGAGAGCGAGGTCATGGTCATGGCTTAAATAATCGGCTAATTTATCGAATTCATTGGCCAGCGCGTCTAACATCCCTTCCCATATAGGCCTAAGAAGTCGTATCTGGTACCCAAGATCCTTCACACGTTTGCGCCATTCGTGAAAGTTTTCGACGCTCGGTTTGGATTGCGCACGGACCATGGTGGCACGCCCCTTTCTATAGACGCGCTTGAATCCTGAGCGCAAAACGGCAAAGCCATCGTCCTCAATAGCCCAGTCGCTCACCCGCTGCCGTGCCGATTTGAGCATCCGCGCTACATCCGCGAGGGCCTTGCTCTTATTCCCCTGCTGCCTTTTCTGGGTCCTGAGGAAAGGCTTGCGTAACTCGCTAAAGGCTTTCGGCGCGAGTTGATCAGCGTAATGATTGGTCAGCTTATCGAAAGCCTCGATTATGGCGGTTGTGTCGCGGACTCCTGACATCCGTCGCGCGGCATTACGATAGCAGACCCTTTCCTGAGTTAAGACGTGCGTGTTGCTCTTCACTTGTACGAGCCGGAGCAGGGCGCGTAATTTTTTCAACGAGACCCGTGCATCATGAATCGCTTCGTCTCGGTTCTTCTCACCTGATTTTGTGTACTGAAAAACCTTGTCGAGTTGTTCAAGTGCAATCCGCTTCACACCGTCTGACACAGTTTCATGTTCTTGGAAGACATAACCCATAGCGCCATCCCAAGCCTTAACGATCCATACTAAAATGCTTCGTTTTAGCTATCTGTTCACTTGTTCTGTGATTAGCGTAACAGCATCAGCCTGCAAAGTTACTGGGTAAGACCCTAACGGAGGAAATAGAGATATCGCTTCATCCTATCAACTGCGGCCTAAGCACAATTCAAAATATTGAACCCATCAAAAAATTGGTGCGCCAGTCGAATGACTTCCCAGGGGGATTTGGATTTTGGAACATTCTGGGGGACGGGGGTCAGACGGGCGGGACTCCAGCATCAGGGTCTAGGTCGGTCAAGGTCGCCGTCGTAGGCAAATGAAGACTGGGACAGGCACTGCCGCAGACGGCAGAGCCTGTCCCTGGCGAGTCGATCCAACTACGCCGCTTCGATCCTGAGTTTCTGATCGTCCTTGCGGGTGAGAGACTTACTGCGATCCATCACTTCTTTCACGCCAGATTGGACCGTCCGACTCCATCGAGTCGCTTGCAATCGGGCCTTTTTCGCATAGCGACCGACATCACGCCGGGTTTCTGCCCCCGTCTGCGGCGCGAAGAGAAATCCAATCCCCGCTCCGATCACCGCCCCACCTGCCACCAACGATGCAATCTTCGCTGCCTGACGTCCCTGGTCTGACATGGTGAACCTCCTTGACACGGTTGAATGAAGAATGTGATTGCCGGCACCCTGCCTGCTCATGTTCTATTCCTTCAGCAGTAAGCGTGCCAGTCGAGAAACCGCGAAAATCTCCCATGATTCGTCCCAGCCCTGTTCCCACGATTAAAACCGACCAATTTTCCGTTGTGTTTTCCTCACAGGTCACGACACAGGCGTGACAGAAAACCAACAGACGAAAGTGGTAGTCCTCTCAAACTGGCGCTGAGCAAGGATCAGAATTGATTTTCCGTGGGGCATTCGCGTGCTTGCAATGGTTGAGACCCTCCCCTATTATTCTCCGATACGCCACATGAGGCACTCATGACTTGGTTGCACGCGATCCCCTACCCCAACATCAGCCCGGTTTTCCTTGAGCTGGGCCCCCTGCAGTTTCGCTGGTACGGTCTGATGTATCTGATCGGTCTGGCAGGCGCGTACTTTCTGATCCGACGTCGAGTGGAGTCTGGGGGCCTCTCCATGACCAGGGACCAGGTGTACAATATGGTCGTGTGGGCTGCGTTCGGGGTGTTTATCGGAGGACGGCTCGGCTATACGCTCTTCTATAATTTTTCCTACTATGTGCAGCATCCGGCCAATATCCTGGCGATCTGGGAAGGGGGCATGTCCTTCCACGGCGGCTTGCTCGGCGTCATCGTCGCCTTATTTTGGTTCAGCCAACGGCAGGGTATTCCCGCCTACCAGGTCGCAGACCTGGCAGCCGCTGCCACACCGATCGGGCTAGGATTCGGGCGACTCGGAAATTTCATCAATGGGGAGTTGTATGGCCGAGCTACCGATGTCGACTGGTGTATGGTGTTTCCGAATGGAGGGCCTGCCTGCCGCCATCCTTCACAACTATATGAGGCAGGGCTCGAGGGGGTGTTCTTATTCTCCCTCTTATGGGTCATCTGGAAAACCGCACCGCCACCCGGTACCCTCTTCTGGAGTTTTATCACCGGCTATGGAGTCTGTCGGATGATCGTAGAATTCGTTCGCGAACCGGATGCCCACCTTGGTTTTATCCTCGGATCCTTCTCCATGGGCCAACTCCTCTCCTTCCCTATGATCATAGTGGGAGTCTTCATGCTCGCCTTCGGCTATCAGCGGCGGGCCTTGATGCAGGCTAAATCTTAGGTCCTTACTCAGGTAGCTAGGCTGAAGGCATTTAGGGGTCGGGCTTTTTGCCCAACGAGGATTCATCTCTGCTTGAACCCAATGTCGTAGAAACCAACTTCAGCCTTCAGCCTAAATACCTGAGTATTCTTAGTATGGCATCTCCTCGTCATCCAGCCCGACATGGTGTCCGAGTTCATGAACCACGGTGTCGCGGACCTCGCGAATGACTTCGGCCTTTGTCCGGCAGAGACGCAAGATGGGGCCTCGATAGATGGAGATACGGGCGGGCAGCTCGCCGGCAGGCTGGAAGAACGACGTCTGATTGATTGGGACGCCTTGATACAGACCCAGCAGATCGTCCTCTGATTCCAATTCAAGATCCCGCAGAATATCAACAGAGGGCTCTTCTTCAACCACGATGGAGACCTCATCGGCGAGCCTCGCGAAACGGGCCGGGAGCCCGGCAAGTGCCTCTTGAATCCAGGCATCGAATTCTTCAGGCGAGACAGTCATTGGACGTTTAGATCGTGCCATCCCACTAGTCCCTCGCGATGTCTATCTGTAGCGTTTGCGGGATCTGTCCGTGACTTCCTCTAGCCCAGTAGTGTTTCTAGTCAAAAAGTGGGGGTCAGCAACCTCTAGCAGGCTGCGGAAAAACTATGTAGACATGCCAGAACGTAGATGGTCAGCACGTGTGGCACAACAGAAGAACACTTTCGCAGGATGCTCAAAAAGACCGTACAGCAAGGCCGCAGCGAGCGAAGCGGCGAGGCGTACGCTTCGGTACGTTGAGCCTCTGAGCGATGCGAGAACGAAGCTGGCGGACTTTTTCAGCATCCTGCTAAACATCAACGGCGATACCTGGCCTTAAAAAGACGAACTGAAACGAGAGAGACGGCAATCCTAAAGCGCTCGCGACGGCTCGCGAGTAATGATCCGCTTGGGGTCGGTAGCAATCCGCAATGGCCTGTAGGTCCTCAGCTGCCACATCATCCGTCTTATAGTCGGCAATCCAAATCCGGTCGTCAAGCCGGTAAATGAGGTCGATTACTCCTTCCATCATCTGCCCCTCGCCCAAGGGCATGACGAACGGGACCTCTCGCCCGAGCACCGTCGCACGTCGCAGTCTTTTGTACGTGTCGGAGGAAAGGAAGTGCTCAAAGAGCATCGTGAGATCCTCCGCAACGTGGGCCATCACATGGTCCTGTTCCACATAGCGGCGGCAGGCCTGCTCGATGACTGGGCAGATCTCCGCACGAGGCCTGGTGAAGTCCCACTGTTCGAGCACCGCATGGGCACACACTCCGATAAGCCGAGCTAGATCGGCGTCACGCCCTGTGACAGTGCGCGGGAGCACGGCCTCGGGTCTGTCTCCTGCGAGGCTCGAAGGGGTCAGTCGTCGCGGCGTCGTTCGACGCTTCTCCCACTCAACCTGCCGCGCGTGGCGGCGAATGAGAATGGGGCCAAGGGCCGGTTGAGTGGCCATTGTGGACAGAGGGTTCTGCCTGCGCCGTCTCGCTGCCACCGTGGCCTGGGTGATGACACGCGTGAGGCGGCTTGTTCCGATGCAAATCTGGTCAGCCGTCGAAGGGCTCCCCTTGTCTTCAATCGCCTCTCCCAGCAGAGAAAGAACGGTGTCATGTCCCGCTTTAGTGGTCTGCCCGCCGGATAGGACCAGCAGATCGCGCGCCCTTGTCATGCCGACATAGAGGAGTCGCCGCTGTTCCGCTTCTTCTCGCGCCGCCATCTTCATGTCCACGAGCATGGCTCCGAGATTCGAGCGGCCTCCCATCTGCAGGCTATAACACCGGCTCGACCAATCATGATGGAGGGATGGACCCTTGCGAGGAATCTTGGACCCCTGGTGCAGGCCAGGAAGAATGACCACAGGAAATTCCAATCCTTTGGCTTTGTGGATGGTCAACACGCGGACGGCATCCGGTGATTCCTCAGCCAGGGCGCTTTCCGCCTCATCCGGCTGTTCCGACACCCTGGTCATCATGAGGTTAACGAACCCGGTCAAGGTGAGATGGGGGCGATCGGCGAGTGTTTCGGCCATCTCCCTGATCTTCCGCAAATTGGCCACGGCTTGCTCGCCATGGAGCGATGCCGCTGCCAGCTCTAGCACGGGTAATCTATCGAAGATCAGATCAATGGCGTCAGGCACAGGTCGCAAGGGAGCGAGCTGATGCAGTTCGGCCAAGAGCTCATAGAGCCTCCTCACCATTCCTGCCTGTGGATGGTTCCAGGCAGACAACCATTCCCGCTGCCGGTAGTCCAACCCCTCTCTCTGCTGGAGGGCCAATAGGTCCCGGTCCGTCATGCCGCCGAGAGGTGAGCGTAAGATCCCGACAAGGGCAATCGTATCGTGCGGGTTGTCGATGACCCGGAGGAGGTTGACCACATCGATGATTTCCTGCCGCCGATAAAAATGCTTTTCCCCGTCCGTGATATAGGCAATGTCGTAGCGGCGAAGGGCATCGAGATAGACCTGTGCCTGGGTGAACTTTCTGAAGATCAGGGCAATGTGGCCCGGTTGGAGTGGACCTTCGCGTCGATCGCGATCCAAAATCGTCGTGCCAGCGAGAAGCTCCTCCTTCAGCCATCGCGCCAGGGCTTCCGCCTCCGCCCTGGTCGCAGCCTGCACATCGAACCCCTCGTCGTCCTCTCCCGGCGTGACGAGGCGAAGCTGCGCCCCGGAGGCTGAGACTTCGGGCTTTCGTTGAGGTCTAGCTGCCAGCCGTTCATTGGCCGGCTGAATATGTTCTGCCGGTTGAAAGAGCCGGTCGAAGACATTATTGACGACGTCGAGCACGGCCCCGTCGCTGCGAAAGTTCGTCACCAGGGAATAGACGCCTCCTCCACCCGCTCGAATTTTCTCCACCACTCGCTCGAAGGCTTCGATGTCTGCTCGGCGGAAGGCATAGATCGATTGCTTGGGATCCCCCACGATAAACAATTTGCCCGGCTCCAAGTCCACGTCATGCCACGCGGTCTGATGGCTGCCCGCCCGCTCACCGAGGTAGAGGATAATTTCGTACTGCACCGGATCGGTGTCCTGAAACTCATCGACCAGGATCGCTCGATAGGCCTGTTTGATCCGGGCGCGGACGGCCGGATGGTCGCGCAAGAGGGTCTTGGCCCGTGCCAACAACCCGTCGAATGCGACCCACCCAGAGGTGAAAAACCCATGTCGTACGAGATCGAGGAAGGGTCGTACGAGCGTCACCACCTCCTGAAAGTATGACTGGTCGACCGTGAGGAATTGTTGCGCGGGCTTGATGATGGAGGCCGCCTCCTCGAACGAAGCCGCATCCCATCCGGCAGGGGCATTTCCCAGGTCCTTTTCTAAGACACTCCGTTCCTCCTGAGTTAAGTGAGTGAGTCCCGGTGGCCCATATTCTAACAAGAGTGCCAGCGACTGCGCTGCAGCAGCGAGCATCTGTTCCGCCTTACGCCGTTTCGGTCGATCCTGCGCGACAAGGAGAGTGGTGGCACGGCCATGTGTGGCCGCGACCCAGTCACGCAAGGCGTCCTCCAGGGAGAGGGATCGGCACTGACGTTCCAGCTCATCGAGATCCACAAAATCCCCGGCGAGAGCAGCGGTAAACTGCTGAAGATCATCGAGGGTGGTCCCGCCAAGGACTCGTCGCCATCGGTCATGTTGGGATCCGGCTGATCCGAGTTCATCGTCCAACCAACGGTCCCAAGATGAGTGAAACAATTCCTTGAAACGTGACCCATCATCCTCTTGAAATAATGGATCAAGTTCAGACTCCAATGGATGGAGCCGCAAGAGGTGCGCGGCAAAACTATGCAAGGTGCCAATCTGGGCTTTTTCCAGATCCTCAAGCGCCATCCTTGCCCGTTCGCCTACTTGTTCAGCTGAAAGATGGTAACGGGTTCGGAAGATGGCGAGCATGTCATCGGCATGCTCAGTCAAACGAAGGAGTTGCGCGCGGAGCCGCTGCTTCATTTCAGTTGCGGCTTTGTTGGTGAAGGTGAGGGCCACGATCTCTGTGATGGCCAAGGGGTTTGGCTCTCTCAGGAGGAGGTTGAGGATGCGATTGACCAGGATCGTGGTCTTGCCGGTCCCGGCTCCCGCAACCACCACGACATTACGGTCCCAGGTGGTTTCCGCCAGGAGCCGATCCTGGGAGTCCGCGAGTGTCAGTGCATCACTCATCATGTACTTTCTGTCTTCTCAGCCGGCGTAAGACTCGGGCCTGGGGCGACCGATACGAGCGCCACCAAGCCATGGCGTCGTGGCGTCTGCAGGCGCCCGAAAATTCGCAGGAGTCGCAATAGCCATCGGGAAGAATAAAAAACTCTCTGCGTGCAATGCCTTGGATCAATGTGGAGAGTGTCTGTCGGATCATGTCACCCGTGTGGCCGGTCCAGAGACCTGCGTCAAACGTCGAGCGAGAAACAGGCTGCTTCCATTGCGGAGCCAGGAAAAGCAATTGGACCTCGGTTGGTGCAGGCAGCGACGGGAGCGTCATGCGGGCATAGAGCGGTGGTTGCAGCCGAAATCCTCGCACGGCCGACAGAGCAAGGTTGCGATCCACGGCGGTGATCTCATTCCCCTGCTTAAATTTATAGTCCACGATACGGAGCGCCGGAGGGTCAACTCGATAATCAATACGGTCCAAGGTGCCATGAATCTTCATGGAAACCGATGACGCATCGGACTCCAGCGGGACAATGCCCTGGGCGGCACCCTCAAATGCAACAGGGCGAAATCCGGTGGACTGATACTCCGCCTGGTCGGAAGAGACGGCCGCTGCAACCAACGCTGTCACCTGTTCGCGAGCCAACGTCCAAAGCAGGGCGTGCCCCGTGCCCTGGCTTGCAGCATGGGCGACAAACGTATCGGTCACTGCCGCATGCACCGTGGATTGCACGATGGCCTCGGGCAGCGAGTCATCCGGCCACTGGAGCAGTACCAACCGTTCGTAGCTCACACGAAGCGATTCATGAACAAGGGTTCCGAGCATTAAGGGAGGCAGGTGGTTGTGATGGAGCCGTCGCAGAGGCTCCAATCGAAGAACTTTTTCTGCGAAATACTGGAAGGGACAGGTTGCATAGCGTTCCAATGCTGTCGGCGAGAAGCTCTGTTCCGTGGCAGTCGGTAAGGCAGGTGCCTGTTCGCCGACCATGCCGTCGAACGGACCAAGCTCGGGGGATTCTCGCTCGTTGGTTTTCAGGGTGGCGAGGCCCTGTTCCACGAGGGGCCGGTCGCGTCCCATCGCATCCAGTAGGGATAACGCATCGTGGCCCTGCAACAGACAACCCAAGGCCAAATCCTCGATCGGTAACAGGTCTTGAATCGACGGCTGTTCGCTGATTCGCAGGGTCAGCCGTCGAGGGACCGTCTCTTCCGGTTTCCCGACGAATCGTGGATCGCGCATCGCCATGGCGATGAAGCCGGACGGCGCCATGACTCGTCCTGTTTCGTCGGCGCGCTGGTAGGACAGATACAGTCGATTGGTGGCCGAGCGGCTGAGGAGTTCAAACAATAGTGACTCCTCTTCATGCCCGGCTAATTTCTCATCGATCTTGTAGCCCAGAGTCGATTCCAGTACGACACGTTGACGGTCACGAAGAAATGGGTCCTCACGCACATACCGTGGAAAGAGTTTGTCGTTCATGCCAAGCACAAAGAGCGCGCGCACCGTCCGGCCCCGGGCGGTCATGGCATCCAGCACCTGAACACCCTGGTGCCGGTCCTCCTCGATAGGGATGCTGGTCTCGTCCACTACCCGCCGGAATAATTCGACCCATTCCTCCCATGAGAGGTCCCCTCCAAGCGGGTCCAATTCCAGAAGGCGGGCCAGAGCGGATCGGATCAGCGAGCCAACCTTGGTGAGATTGGCAGGCCCGGGAAATTCCGTCGAAGGAGCGGCAAACAGGTCAGGCACGTGAACATGGGATTTTAACAGTGTGAGAAATGCGTCGGTCAGTGCCCCGATCGATCCTCGCGCAGGGAGAGTCCGGCAATCCTGAATCAGTTGCGAAACGAGCTCCCACAAGTATGTCAGCTGAGAGATGTCGCACGTCCCAACCATTGTTTGATCATCTTCGTCAGTCTCCGCTTCTGCATCGCGAAGGATCGACGAACTGGCCGGCTCTGCCAGCCGCCTCCATTCCGCTACACCTTGAGTAATACCCAAGGTGTAGACGAGGGAGCGCCAGATATCAGGCCGGAGATTAGCTCTGGCGGAGCCGGCGCCCTGGGCATGATA
>DASQFV010000016.1:0-8173 GCA_035632975.1 Nitrospiraceae bacterium | reverse complement strand
TTGCACGAGTCAATTTCCTGTGGCGGATCAAGCGTCAAGGATTTCTATGCCCCGGATGGCACGGAAGGCCGATACAAGCGCTGCCATCTCGTCTATGGCAAAGAAGGTCAACCCTGTCCTAACCGCTGCGGACGGATGATTCGCCGTCTCCAAAGTGAACGCAGTTCGTTTTTTTGTCCCGCCTGCCAATCCAACCGCCTTCCAGGATAATTCGTGCCTCACGTACGTGAGATGCGTCGCGATAAAATAATTATATTGCACAATATTTTCAATAGCTTAGATCTCAGTGCATCTGCCGTCATCGCCGCTAGGTCTTTTGAGCCATCTTCGGTTAGTCCTCTGACGTATTGAGTACCTCAACCGATTTCGTTAGAATCCTCCTCCTTTATAATTGTTTCTCACCATTTTTGGATGGAGTGACGCCATGGCGAAGGTGCTCGAAGGTCCCGGGATGGGGCTGATGAAGAAGTGGGGCATCACGGTCCCCAACTATGTCGTCGTCACCTCGGTTGACGAATTAGCGAAGCTCGGCCAAGCCAATGAATGGCTGAAGAAATCCAAGTTGGTGGTCAAAGCTCATGAAGCGCTCGGCTCTCGGTTCAAGCTCGGCTTGGTGAAGGTCGATCTGGATCTCAAAGGAGCAGAGGCAGCGACCAAGGAGATGATCGGTCGCCGAGTGGGCAGCATCACCGTCTCGCAAGTGATCGTGTCTGAAATGATTCCGCATAAGGAAGAATATTATTGTGCGGTGAAATCCACCCGTGCAGGGACGGACATTCTGGTCGCCAACTGCGGCGGCATTGAAGTCGAATCGAATTGGGAGCGCGTGAAGCGCCTGGCTTTGGAAGTCGGGCAGCAGCCCTCGGCAGAGGCGTTCGAGAAGCTGGCCAAAGATGCGGGCTTCACCGGTTCGCTCTCGAAGAAAATGGCTGATTTCGCGGGCAAGATGTTTGCCTGTTTTGACAGCGAAGATGCACAGTACTTGGAAGTGAACCCCGTGGTCCTGCGCGAGCAAGACGGTGAACTCATAGCGTTGGATGCGGTGACGTTGCTCGATGGCGATGCCAAGTTCCGGCACCCCGATTGGAACTTTGCCTTTGCCGCAGAATTTGGCCGTGCCTATTCCGAGCACGAAATGGAAGTCATGGCGGTCGATTCAAAGATCAAAGGCTCGGTCAAATTTATCGAGATTCCAGGCGGGGACACAGCCATGCTTCCAGCCGGCGGCGGCGCCAGCATCTATTATTCCGATGCGGTTGTCGCACGCGGTGGCAAGTTGGCCAATTACGCCGAATATTCAGGCGATCCACCAGACTGGGCAGTCGAAGTGTTGACGGATAAGGTGTGCTCGTTGCCTGGGATCAAGAACATCATCGTCGGCGGCGCGATTGCCAATTTCACCGACGTGAAGAAGACGTTCGGCGGCATCATCAATGGATTCCGCAAGGCCCAGTCCGAGGGCAAGCTCAAGGGCGTCAAGATTTGGGTGCGCCGCGGTGGCCCGCGTGAGAAGGAAGGGCTCGATGCGATGCGCGCGCTCAAGGACGAAGGGTTCGACATCAACGTCTTTGACCGCAATACACCGCTCACCGATATCGTCGATAAGGCGCTCCAAAAGTCGTAGCGAGTGCTGAGACCTGAGTGCTGAGTAGGAGGAAGCTCCGTCCGCTCAGGACACAGGACTCAGCACTGAAGAAAAGGGGAGATCCCGATGAGTATCCTGGCAAACAAAGATACCTATGTGGTCATCCAGGGCGGGGTCGCCGGCGTGAATGCCGCGCGCCGGATGGCAGAGTTTTGCTACCTAATCAAGCGCTCGCTGAATGTCCTGGCCTTCGTCTATCCGCCTGACGCCGGCAAGACGAACGAGATTCCCTACGGCAGTGGCTTGCTGGCTATTCCGATCTATAAGACTGTCGCGGAAGCCACGAAGTATCATCCACAGATCAATACCAGTCTTGTCTACATTGGCGCAGATCGGGCGATGAAGGGCGGGATGGAAGCCCTGGACGACCCGCATATCAAGGTGGTCTCCATGATCACCGAGGGCGTACCGGAAAAAGATGCCAAGATCCTAGGCCGTCATGCGACCAAACTCGGGAAGGTCTTTAATGGCCCTTCGTCGATCGGCATTGTCTCAGCCGGCTCCTGCCGGTTGGGTGTCATAGGCGGCGCCTTCGATAACCTTGTCCTTTCCAAGCTCTATCGCGAAGGCTCGTTCGGCGTCATCACCAAGTCTGGCGGCCTCTCCAACGAAATCATCTGGATCTGCTCGCAGTTTGCCGATGGCGTTACAACTGCCATCGGGATCGGCGGCGATGCCTATCCGGGAACCGACTATGTCAGCTATCTCGAAATGTTCGAGAACGATCCGCAAACGAAGGCGGTCGTCATCGTCGGCGAAATGGGCGGGGATCTCGAAGAGAGGGCAGCCGAGTGGTACGGCGCAAAGACGCGGCGTGTGAAGTTGATTGCCGTCGTTTCCGGTTTCTGCCAGGAAAGTTTGCCGAAGGGCATGAAGTTCGGCCATGCAGGCGCCAAGGAAGGCCTGAAGGGCGAAGGATCGGCCCGTTCCAAGTCCGATGCCCTCAAGAAGGCCGGCGCGACCGTGCCGGCGACATTCGGTGCCTTGGGCCCCGCCATCAAGGAGACCTATCAAGGTCTGTTGAAATCAGGCCAGATCAAGGAACCGATTGAACCGGCTGTGCTGCCGAAGCTGCCGAAGAGTATCGAAGAGGCGATGAAGGCGGACGAAGTCATGGTCGCCCCGCTGATCCGCACCACGATCAGCGACGACCGAGGCGACGAACCCTGTTATGACGGGTACCCCGCTTCCGAGCTCATCAACAAAGGCTACGAAATTCCCCATGTCGTAGGCCTGCTGTGGGACAAACGGCTGATCTCCAAGCAAGAAGCTGAAATTATCAAGCGCATTATGATGCTCTCAGCCGACCATGGCCCCTGCGTCAGCGGGGCCATGGGGACGATTATAGCGGCCTGCGCAGGGATCGGCCTGTCCCAGTCGGTGGCAGCCGGACTCATCATGATCGGCCCTCGCTTCGGCGGTGCCGTGACCGATGCCGGACGCTACTTTAAACATGCGGTCGACCACAAGATGTCCGTCGATGAGTTTCTCACCTATATGAAGAAGAACGTCGGGCCGGTGCCGGGGATCGGCCATCGTGTCAAGAGCCTGCGCAATCCTGACAAGCGAGTGAAGGAGTTGGTCAGCTACGTCAAGAGTTTGAACATCAAGTCTCCCTGCCTGGACTTTGCCCTTGAAGTGGAAAAGATCACCTCGGTGAAGAAGGACAACCTGATTCTGAACGTGGACGGAACGATGGCGGCGGTGCTCGTCGATATCGGGTTCCCGGTTGACAGCTTGAACGGCTTCTTCATTCTTTCACGCACGATCGGATTGATCGGGCATTGGGTGGATCAGAAGCGTCAGGATAGCCGCTTGATCCGGCTGTTCGATTACCTGGTGAATTATGCGGCGCCCAAGCGGCGCGAAGTGCCGCCGCTGAAATAAGTGCTGAGTAGCGAGTGCTGAGTTCTGAGTAAGAGGCCGGTGTGTCTCCACTCAGCACACAGCACTCAGAACTTCAAGGAGTACAATCATGTCGATGGATCTTGCCAAGAACCTCTATGCGAAGATGCCGGATGTGTTTGCCAAGGCCAGGAAGAAGTTCGGCCGTGGTCTGACACTGTCGGAGAAGGTGTTGGTTTCACACGCCGACAATTTCGAAACCCAGACGTGGGAGCGTGGCAAGGCGATGTTGGCGTTGCGGCCCGATCGTGTGGCGATGCAGGATGCGACGGCTCAGATGGCCATGTTGCAGTTCATGCAGGCCAACAAGGCAACAGTGGCCGTGCCGAGCACCATTCATTGCGATCACTTGATCCGTGCCGAGATGGGTTCTGAGAAGGATCTGCTTCGTGCGGTGGACGAGAACAAGGAGGTCTATAGTTTTCTCGCCTCTGCGGCGAAGAAGTATGGCATAGGCTTCTGGAAGCCCGGCGCCGGGATCATTCACCAAGTCGTGCTGGAAAACTATGCGTTCCCAGGCAGTTTGATCATCGGCACCGACTCACACACGCCGAACGGCGGCGGGCTCGGCGGATTAGCCATTGGTGTCGGTGGCGCCGATGCCGGCGAAGTGATGGCCGGTCTGCCCTGGGAAGTACTCCATCCGAAACTGATCGGTATCCGCTTGACCGGTAAGTTGAGCGGCTGGGCCTCGCCGAAGGATGTGATTCTATATCTCTGCGGCTTGCTCACGGTGAAGGGCGGGACGAACAAGATCGTCGAATACTTTGGGCCCGGCGCCGAAACCATCAGCGCAACCGGTAAGGGGACGATCTGCAACATGGGAGCTGAACTGGGCGCCACGACATCGGTGTTTCCCTTCGACCAGAAGATGGTTGCCTATCTGAACATCACGGATCGGGCCGATCTGGCCAACCTTGCGATCGCAAACAAGTCATTGCTCGTGGCGGACCCCGAGGTCTTTCAGTCGCCTGAGAAGTACTACGACCAGATCGTCGAAGTCGACTTGTCGACGCTCGAGCCCCATGTCGTCGGGCCCCATACGCCGGATCTCGCCAGGCCGATTTCCAAGATGGCGGCGGAAGCCAAGGAGAAGGGGTATCCAGTCGAGCTCAAGGCGGCGCTCATCGGAAGCTGCACCAATTCATCCTATGAAGACATCAGCCGTTCGGCTCACATCGCTCAGCAAGGGTTGAAGGCCGGGCTCAAAGCGAAAGCCCCGTTCCTCGTGTCGCCAGGCTCCGAGCGCATTTATCATACGATGAAGCGCGACGGGTTTCTGGACACATTCGAAAAATTGGGTGGCACGGTGTTGTCAAATTCCTGTGGTCCCTGCATCGGGCAGTGGAAGCGGGCCGATGGCGTAAAGGGGAAAGCGGATTCGATCGTCAGTTCCTTTAACCGCAATTTCCCTGGCCGCAACGACGGCATCAATGAAACATTGTCATTCCTTGCGAGTCCGGAAGTCGTGACGGCCTACGCGATCACGGGCGATCTTGGATTCGATCCTGTGAATCAGACGCTCAAGGGGGCGGATGGGAAGGAATTCAAGTTTCTGCCGCCGGTGGGTGAGGAGCTTCCGGCCAAGGGTTTCGCAAAGGGTGAGGAAGGGTTTGTCGCGCCGGCCGCCAACGGTGAGGGCTTGACTGTTGAGGTTCCACCGACCAGTGAGCGACTACAACTATTGCAGCCCTTCCCGCGCTGGGACGGCAAGGATTTCGAGAAACTTCCCCTGTTGATCAAGACCAAAGGCAAGACGACGACCGATCACATTTCTCCGGCAGGACCCTGGCTCAAGTTCCGAGGCCATCTGGACAAGATCAGCGACAATATGTTCCTCGGCGCCAACAATGCATTTTCTTCCGAGCCCGGCAAGGGCACTGATGTCTTGACGGGTGAAGCGGGGCTGACCATGGCGCAGATCGCCCGCCGGTACAAGGCGAAGGGCATCGGCTCGATCGTGGTCGGCGATGAAAACTATGGCGAGGGCAGCAGCCGCGAGCATGCCGCCATGTCGCCGCGGTTTCTCAACGTCCGCGTCGTGATTACGAAGAGCTTTGCCCGCATTCACGAGACCAATTTAAAGAAGCAGGGGATCTTGGCGTTGACCTTCGCTGACCCGAAGGATTACGAGAAGATTGAGCAACAGGACCGCATCAGCGTGACGGGGCTAAGTAGTCTGGCTCCTGGCAAACCGGTGCAGGTGACGGTACACAAGACGGATGGCACAGCGCTCACCATCCAGGCGAACCACAGCATCACTGAGCAACAGATCGCGTGGTTCAAGGCAGGTTCGGCGTTGAATGCGCTGAACTAACAAGAGGCTGAAAGAGGGAAAATCATGGCTACACAAGCATCCAAAATTATTTATACGAAAACCGATGAAGCCCCGATGTTAGCAACGTACTCGTTTCTGCCGATCATCAACGCCTTCAGCAAGGCGGCCGGCGTGTCCGTTGAATTGCGGGATATTTCATTGGCCGGTCGCATTCTCGCGGTGTTTCCCGATTACCTGGCGCCGCAGCAGAAACAGGCGGACGCGCTGTCTGAATTGGGCGAGCTCGCCAAGACACCGGAAGCCAATATCATCAAGCTCCCGAACGTCAGCGCCTCGCTTCCTCAGCTGCAAGCGGCCATCAAGGAATTACAGAGCCAGGGCTATAAGCTTCCTGAGTATCCCGAAAATCCGAAAGACGATAAAGAGAAGGACATCAAGGCCCGCTACGACAAAGTTAAAGGCAGTGCCGTCAACCCGGTTCTCCGCGAAGGCAATTCCGATCGCCGCGCGCCGCTCTCCGTGAAGGCTCATACCAGGAAGCATCCGCATAAGATGGGAGCCTGGAGTCCGGACTCTAAGACCCACGTCGCCCATATGAAGGGCGGAGATTTCCTGTCCAACGAAAAGTCCATGACGACGACTGCGGCGACCGACGCGAGGATCGAATTCGTCGGCCAGGACGGGAAGACCACGGTGCTCAAGCCGAAAGTGGCACTGCAGGCCGGGGAAGTCATCGATGCCACCTTCATGAGCAAGCGGGCCCTGCGCCAGTTCCTCGAGGAGCAGATTGAAGATTCCAAGAAGCAGGGCGTCTTGTTCTCGCTTCATATGAAAGCCACCATGATGAAGATCTCAGACCCCAAGATCTTCGGTCATGCCGTGACGGTGTATTACAAGGACGTGTTTGAGAAGCACGGCGAGACGCTCAAAAAGCTGGGCGTAGATCCGGACAATGGCCTCGGCGATCTCTACGCGAAGATCAAAGCCTTGCCGGACGATCAGCGCAGGTCGATCGAAGCCGATATCCAAGAGGTCTACAAGAAGCGGCCTCCCATGGCGATGGTGAATTCGGACAAAGGGATTACCAATCTGCACGTGCCCAGCGACATTATTATCGATGCTTCCATACCGCCGGTCATTCGCGACTCGGGGAAAATGTGGAATCCGGAAGGCAAGCTGCAGGATACCAAGGTGGTCATCCCCGACGGCAGTTACGCGCCGGTCTATCATGAGGTCGTTGAATTCTGCAAAAGGCATGGCGCCTTCGATCCGAAGACGATGGGCAGCGTGCCCAATGTGGGTCTCATGGCGCAAGCGGCGGAGGAGTATGGTTCGCACGACAAGACCTTCAAGGCACCTGGCAACGGCACGATCCGCGTGCTGGATGTTTCGGGAAAGACGCTTCTGGAGCACCAGGTCGAAGAAGGGGATATCTGGCGCATGTGTCAGGTGAAGGATGCGCCGATTCGTGACTGGGTCAAGTTAGCGGTGAATCGTGCGAAGGCCACCGGAGCCCCCGCGATTTTCTGGTTGGACAAGACCCGAGCGCACGATGCGCAATTGATCACGAAGGTCGAACGCTACTTGAAAGATCACGATTCAAAGGGCCTCGACATCCGGATCATGAAGCCGGCCGATGCGACGCGCCTCTCATTGGAGCGGATTAAAGAAGGGAAGGACACGATCTCTGTGACAGGGAACGTGTTGCGCGACTATCTCACGGACCTGTTTCCAATCCTCGAAATCGGGACCAGCGCGAAAATGCTCTCCATCGTCCCGCTGCTGAACGGCGGCGGGCTGTTCGAGACCGGGGCCGGCGGCTCGGCGCCCAAGCACGTGCAACAGTTCCAGGAAGAAGGCTATCTGCGGTGGGATTCGCTGGGCGAATTTCTGGCCCTCGCCGCCTCATTGGAACATCTCGCCAAGGTGGCGAATAATCAAGCAGCAAAAAATTTGGCCGACGCGCTCGATCAGGCCAATGCGAAGTTCCTGGAGAGCAATAAGTCTCCGGCCCGCAAGGTGGGAGAGATCGATAATCGCGGGAGCCCTTTCTATCTGGCTTTGTACTGGGCGCAAGCCTTGGCCCAACAGACTCAGGATAAGAACCTGGCAACACGCTTTGCCAAGATCGCCAAGGATCTGGCGGACAATGAAGCCAAGATCTCGAGCGAATTACTCGGTGCTCAGGGGAAGCCGGTCGATGTCGGCGGGTACTATCATCCTGATGATGTGAAGGCGACAAAAGCGATGCGTCCAAGCCCAACTTTGAATGCGATCGTGGACGCGATCGCCTAAGGTGAGAGAAGGGTTGGTTCGCTGAGCCGCTGCTCCGGCGCGGCGGCTCG
>DASQFV010000015.1:0-7591 GCA_035632975.1 Nitrospiraceae bacterium | reverse complement strand
CCAGTTGCCCGCTGGTTAACCCATTCGGCGTAGGCCAGGATGCCCCACCCGTCCGTATATCTCCACTCGGCTTCTTCCTCGCACTGACCGCATGCTTTGCGGTTCCTATGGAGAGAGTTGAACGTTCGACTCCAGCCCATTGACGGCCCCGAAAGATCGGTATTTCTGATCACGTTGAGTTAGCAACTGAGGGAGCGAGAGGTCGGTGAGTTGGGAGAGTTGGTTGCTGAGGGTTTTGGCGACTCGATCGGTGATGGCATTGAGGTCCCGATGGGCGCCGCCGAGCGGTTCCGGAATCATTTCATCGACGATATGGAGGTCGACCAGGTCTTTCGCCGTCATCTTCAAGGCGGAAGCGGCATCGGGAACTTTAGCCGGATCGTCCCACAGGATGGCGGCGCAGCCTTCCGGAGAAATCACCGAATAAACACCATGCTCCAACATGAGGACGCGATCTGAGACGCCTAACGCGAGTGCCCCGCCGCTGCCGCCTTCACCAATGACGATGGAAATAATCGGGACTGCAAGCCGGGACATCACGAACAGATTGCGGGCAATGGCTTCAGCCTGGCCGCGCTCCTCCGCACCGATGCCGGGGTAAGCGCCCGGTGTGTCGATGAAGGTCACGATCGGGCGTCCAAACTTCTCGGCCATCCTCATGAGACGCAGGGCTTTTCGATAGCCTTCGGGGTTCGGCATTCCAAAGTTTCGTTGCATCCGTTCTTTGAGGGTTTTCCCTTTTTGATGGCCGATGACCATGATCGACCGGTCGTTGAATCTCGCGAATCCTCCGACGATGGCACGATCGTCGCCAAACGAGCGGTCCCCATGGAGCTCAAGAAAGTCCCTGAATAGAGACCCGATGTAATCGAGGGTACTGGGTCGTTGGGGATGCCGGGCAAGTTGTGTTCGCTGCCAGGGAGTCAGTTTGCTGTACAGCGCGTGTTCGACCTGGGCCAGCTTCATCCGCAGCTTGCGGATCTCATCCTGGCGAGTCGATTTCCCGGCAGGAGCGGCCGCGAGCTTTTCGATCTTTTCTTCGATCTCGCGGATCGGCTTTTCAAACTCGAGGTAATCGCGCATAGGGCGTCTTAGAACATCAATACTCTGGGCGGGGGAATACAGCCACCCTACCATGAATTAGGGACTACGATAGCAGAAAAATGGCCCCTTTGCCTAGCACTTCTTCAACATCTGCCACAAAGCGTTCGCTGGGGGTGACGGTCAGGTGAGGGAGGGGGGCCGTGTCGGCTTCCAGCATTGAATCCATCCGCAAAGTGAGCGAGACGGTCGTGCCTCCCGGGTGGCGCAGAAAGACCTCGCGGAGGAGCGGTAACTGTTCCGTCACGTCGGGGTGATCCGTCAGTCGAATGCGGACTCGCTTGATCGTCTGCGATTGCACCTCGGCGAGGGGCTCGATCTTGCTCCCTCGAATCTTCGTGCCTTTCTCTCCCCGGTCCACCGTACCCGTGATGCGCACGAGGCATTCCGGCCGCATGAGGTCGCCGGCGTTATTGTAGAGATCCGGAAAGACAATAATCTCGACCACGCCCTGAAGATCTTCCAGGGTGAGATAGGCCATCCGGTCTCCCTTCTTGGTCAGCATGTTTTTGACAGTCGTGATGATTCCACAGAGTTTCACTTCCCGACCGTCCGACAATTCGGGCAGGCTGATGGTCGAGGCCGTGGCGAGCGACTGGATGGTGGCCTCATAGCGCGCCAGCGGATGAGAAGAAATATAGAAGCCGGTCAGCTCCCGTTCGTGTTTCAATCGTTCGCTTTGGTCCCATTCCGGAATATTTGGCAGCGGCAGCATGGCCGGATGCTCGGCAGAGCCTTGTCCGTTCATCTCGTCGCCAAAAATATTGGTCTGTCCCAGATCCCGTTCGCGCTGCGCGGCCGCACCGTCCTCGACGGCTTGATCCAGGACCGCAGCCAGTTGAGAACGTTTCGCGCCGGTTGAGTCAAACGCCCCGGTCTTGATCAGCCCTTCAAGCATGCGCTTGTTAACTTTGTGGAGATCGACGCGACGACAGAACTCAAAGAAGGACTTGAAGGGACCGGTTTCATTCCGAATCTCGATGATCGATTCGACGGCACCTTCGCCGACATTCTTGATGGCCGCCAGGCCGAACCGGATTGCGTGACCCACCACGGTAAAGTTCTTATGGCTTTCGTTGACGTCGGGAGGCAGGACCTTGATGTTGAGGTCGCGGCATTCCGTGAAGTAGCCGACGATTTTGTCGGCGTTGCCCATGTCGGTGGTCATCAGGGCGACCATGAACTCAGTCGGGTAGTGCGCTTTCAAATAGCCTGTCTGGTAGCAGACGACGGCGTAGGCCGCGGCGTGCGACTTGTTGAACCCGTAGCCTGCAAACTTCTGGATCAGTTCGTAGAGCTTTTCAGCTTTCCTGTCGGGAATCTTGTTCGTCTTGGCGCCGGCCAGGAACTGCGCGCGCAGCTTCTCCATCTCCTCCGGCTTCTTCTTGCCCATCGCGCGCCGGAGAATGTCGGCCTGGCCGAGCGAGAAGCCCGCCACCTTGTTGGCAATTGCCATCACCTGTTCCTGATAGACGATGACCCCGTAGGTGTCCTTCAGGATCGGTTCGAGTTCAGGGACTTCGTACACGATCGGAATCCTGCCCTGCTTTCGTTTGATGAAGTCGGGAATCAGATCCATTGGGCCAGGGCGATAGAGTGCAATGATGGCAATGATGTCCTCGAAGCGATCCGGTTTCAGTCCGGTCAGGAGGTCGCGCATCCCGGAGCTTTCCAACTGGAAGAGACCGACGGTTTTTCCTGAGGAGAGGAGGGCAAAGGTCTTGGGGTCGTCGAACGGCACCTGTTCCATGACCAACGTTGGAGCGCCGGGATGCCTCTCATTGATCAGATTCTCGGCGCGTTTGATCATCGTGAGGGTTTTGAGGCCCAGGAAATCAAATTTGACGAGCCCGATCTTTTCGACGTCTCCCATCGAATATTGCGTGACGATTTCGTCATTGGCTCCTTTGTAGAGCGGCACGTGGTCCGTGAGGGGCCCTTCCGAAATGACCACGCCGGCAGCGTGAGTCGAGGCGTGCCGGGCCAGTCCTTCAAGGGAACGGGCGATACCCATCAGCTCTTTCACCCGCGTATCGGTCTCGACGAGATCTCGCAGTTTCGGTTCTTGATCGAGTGCCTGCTGGAGCGTGATGTTGAGCTGATTCGGTACGAGCTTGGCCACGCGATCGACTTCGGCATAGGGAATTTCCAGCACACGGCCCACGTCTCGGATCGCGGCTCTCGCCCCGAGCGTCCCGAACGTAATGATCTGGGCTACGTGGTCCTTGCCGTACTTGTCGACCACATAATTGATGACCTCGCCCCGGCGTTCCATGCAGAAGTCCATGTCGATATCGGGGAGGGACACGCGCTCGGGATTCAGGAACCGTTCGAACAAGAGCGTGTAGACGAGGGGGTCGAGGTCCGTGATGCGCAGCGCATAGGCGACGAGACTCCCGGCAGCGGAGCCTCGCCCCGGTCCGACCGGAATGCTGCGCGAGCGGGCAAACTTGATGATGTCCCACACGATGAGGAAATAGCCGGCGAACCCCATCGAACAAATGATCGTCAGCTCTTCACGCAGGCGAAGCTCATAGATGGCCGGCAGGATCTGGCTGGTCCTTTCTTGAAGTCTGGCCACCAATCCCTCCAGCGCCAGGCGCTCCAGATAGCTTTCCCGCGTAAAGCTTTCTGGCACTTTGTATTGCGGGAGATGTGTCTTGTTCAGCGCCAGTTCGAGGTCGCAGTTGTCCGCAATCCGGCAGGTATTGGTGACGGCATCGGGGAACTCAATAAAGGCGGCCGTAACCTCTTCTGTCGATTTCACATACAGCTGATCCGTATCGAACTTCATGCGATTCGGGTCGCTGATCGTCTTGCCTGTTTGCAGGCAGAGCATCAGCTCGTGTGGGCGGAAATCTTCCTTCTTGAGGTAGTGGCAATCGTTGGTGCCGGCCAGAGGGATGCCCATTTTTTTGGCGATCTCGAGCAGGCCGCTATTCGCGACTCGCTGGTGGTCCAACCCGTTCGCCTGCACCTCAAGGTAGAAGTGTTCCTTCCCGAAGATTTCCTGAAACTCCCCAGCCACACCCATGGCGCCTACCATGTCCTTCTGGCCAATGAGGTAAGGGATCTCGCCGCTTAAGCAGCCAGACAGGGCAATCAGTCCCTCATGATGCTCTCTGAGAATTTCTTTATCCATACGAGGCTTATAGTAGAATCCTTCAAGATATGCTTTACTTACTAACTTGATCAGGTTCTGATAGCCGGTTAAATTTCGAGCCAGGAGGATCAGGTGATAGTAGTCGTTGTGGGCGAGGCCGCTGTCTTTGGCAGCGAAGCGACTGCCGGGGGCCATGTATGCTTCGCAGCCGATGATGGGTTTGATACCTGAATCTTTTGCTTTGCGGTAGAACTCGATGGCCCCGAACATGTTGCCATGGTCGGTCATGGCCACAGCCGGCTGATTAAACGATTTAATCTGCTGGACGAGCGGCTCGATTTGATTCGCGCCATCCAAGAGACTGAACTGGGTATGGAGGTGGAGATGCACGAAGGACGAAGCCATGTCAGGATTCTAGGAGGGCAGGGAAGGCGAAGTCAACGATAGTGGAAAGGCGATCCGAAGTTCGAAGTTCTGGGTTCGAAATTCCGGAAACCTCGAATTTCTGACCTCGCACCCTCGTCCATCTCACCCGTCCCGTTTTCGCGCAAGTCTCGCGAGTCTCGCGCGAATAACGCAGGCTAGCGTGATCCGATCGTCTGTGCTATAGACCGCATCGGGTTGCCTCGAAACAATGTCGAAAGAATATCACGATGCCAACTTCCATTGAGTTGATCTTCATCGTTTTCTCCACCCTCGTCATTCTGAGCATTTTGACGATCAAGCTCTCGAATCGGTTTGGCATCCCCTCACTGGTCTTGTTCCTCGCCATCGGCATGTTGGCGGGGTCTGACGGTCTCGGCGGTATCACCTTCGACAATCCGTCTCTGGTGCAGTCGCTGGGTGTCATTGCGCTCGTCTTGATTCTCTTTGCGGGTGGATTAGACACGGAATGGGTGGAGGTGCGCCCCATCCTGTGGCAGGGGCTATCTCTCTCGACGATCGGGGTTCTGCTCACGGCGCTGCTGGTCGGGGTGTTTGTTTCCTGGGTCCAGGGGTTCTCAATCCTGGAGGGCCTCTTGCTCGGCGCGATTGTGTCGTCCACCGATGCCGCGGCCGTCTTCATGGTGCTACGGGCGCGAAACGCCAAGTTCCCCAGGCGATTGATCCAATTGCTCGAATTTGAATCCGGTAGCAACGATCCGATGGCGGTCGTGCTGACGATCGCACTGATTCGACTGTTGACGGAACCCGCCACCTCCTTCGGAGAGCTTGCCCTCTTCTTTGTGATGCAAATGGCCGTGGGGACGGTGATTGGCATTGCGATGGGAGAGATCATGCGGCGAACGCTCAATGCGCTCGACTTGGAGCTGGAAGGTATTTATCCGGTGCTGTCGGTAGCGCTGGCGCTGCTGACCTATGGCCTGACTTCCTATCTGGAGGGGAGTGGCTTTCTTGCCGTGTACCTGGCGGGGCTCGTCATGCAGAGAAAGCCGTTTACTCACCAGCAGAGTATCTTGCGTTTTCACGATGGGCTGGCCTGGCTGATGCAGGTCACCATGTTTTTGATGCTGGGATTACAAGTATTTCCGGCAAGGCTAGTGCCAATCGCCTGGGTGGGCCTCCTGATTTCCCTCTTCCTGATCTTCGTCGCCCGCCCTGCGAGTGTCCACACGGCGCTGGCTTTTTCGCCGATGCCGTTTCGAGAACAGACTCTTGTGGCCTGGGCGGGACTCCGTGGGGCAGTGCCGATTATCCTGGCCACATTCCCCATGTTGGCCGGGATCAAGCAGGCCGACACGATCTTCCACATGGTTTTCTTTATTGCGCTCACGTCCGTCGTCATGCAGGGGACGGCTATTCCATGGCTTACACGAGCGTTGAAGATCAAAGCGCCACCATCGGATGAAGTTCAATCTCACCCGCAGCTCAATCCGCAGGCGCCCCACAAACCGATGCCGTAACGAAGTTAACCTAAGAATACCACGCAGTGATAGTTGCACCGATAACCTCAAATAGACCCTTGCATGATGCACCAAAAAGGTCGGTCAAAAACAGCACCGAGCGACCCCGGAAGTCGTCTCCAGAGGACTAGGGAAACTGCCTCAGAATGCTGATCTTTGTCGCCGCCATGTTGTTGCTACCTCTGGTGCTCGTGATCCTTTACCTCGATGTGTTCGGCGTGTTCTCACGGCGACAGTGAAGACGAAGGCCGCAATAATCCCCGCATCAAATCGCGTAACCTCAAGTATTTGCACATACCCCACGAGATTCTAAATCTCATCCGGCACTGACGATGCGCTGCACGATGCAATTTCCAATGCGCAACTCTTGAACTGCTCGTGACGTTCAAGGGGACGTCATTCGATCTCCCAGTCCTCCTCGCAACTATCCAAGGGCTCCCTCTGGACTATCCCCATATCGATCTGTGCTTGCTGGGTCGGCAAATCAGCTATTGTGGCGGTCTCAAAGCCATCGAGCTCCAGCTGGGCATCCAAGTTCGCGCTGATTTGTGGGGCATGAGCGGTGCCGATGCTGGCCAGCTCTGGAATCGTTGGCGGCATAGTTGGGATGAGGAGGCCAGAGAGCGGCTGTTGGCGTATAACGAGGCAGACTGTGTGAACTTACAACCATTGGCGGATATGTTCTATTGCCGGATGGTCCAACAGCATCGGAGTGAACTCGCGGGAAGTGGTGACGTCAGAAGTAGCGGATTCGCTGTGACGGCGAAGGGCCGAATCGGCCTGTCCCGGCGCGGATCCTGAAGACGTGGGATGATGGATTGGTCGGGGTCAGATGACTTGAAAGGGATTACGGGTGTTAGCGGCAACCAATTCACCGCAGGCAGTACAGTGATAGTTGTCCGTCAAATAATCGTCGTTGCTGTGTTCCAATTCCAGGTGCAGATGCTTACAAGGTCGATCCTCTCCCTCTGCCCACTTCACGCGTAACGCAGCAGCCTGTGCTTTCGTCATGATATCCACCCTTGTGTATGATTACCATTCTAACATACTGTCGGCTGGATTATCCGGATCCGGCGAGTGCTTCATGAGGGCGAATCAGCCAATCCAGAGCAAACCGTAGTGATATTAATTAACGAGTGGAAGATGTACCATTTTCTCCCCAGAGTTCGAATTGGCGGTATGTGATGTAGTTGAGCACCTCTGCATTTTGATGCTTCCACCGGTCAAGGCGTTTCTTTTCCGTACCGGATCAGGCTAACTTCTTGCTATGTTAGGGCGGAACGTCATGTCAACCACAAAGAGTCTGGATACTCTTTCCCCTGCAACTGCCACGACTGCTCCCGATACACTTCACCGCAGCCTGAGCGTCTGGAATAGCCTGACCATTGGCTTCGCGGTCGTTTCGCCAGTGGTGGGACTCTACGCCATCATTGGCGTGCAGACGGCCGTGACGGGAGGCGGCTGGTTTGCCGCGCTGGCCATC
>DASQFV010000014.1:0-15725 GCA_035632975.1 Nitrospiraceae bacterium | reverse complement strand
TGACGCCATCTATCAGCCTGGGGCGGTTGCGTGCCAACCAGTAAACGTACGAACGCTTTCCCGGTTCTTCGAGTTCGCCCTGGCGCTGTCGGCCTGGAAGAAGGCAGGGGAGTCGGAGTGGGCGCTGCGAAGTAATCCGTCGTCCGGCAATTTGCATCCGACCGAAGGCTATCTCGTCTTGCCGCAGATCGAAGGACTTGATTTGAAACCGGGTCTCTATCATTACGCGCCCAAAGAGCATGGACTGGAGTTACGCGCTGAATTTCCCGCTGAACAGATCGCTCTTCTGCTGGCTCCGTTTCCTTCTGGCGCATTTCTCTTCGGGCTCACCTCCGTTCACTGGCGAGAGGCCTGGAAGTATGGCGAGCGGGCGTTCCGTTACTGCAACCACGATGCCGGTCATGCGATTGGAACGGCTCGGATCGCAGCGGCGACGCTGGGCTGGAACATGGTGCTGCTCGATGGCCTATTGCAAAGTACCACCGCGATGCTGCTGGGTACCGATCGCACCGATGATTTTCAAGACGTCGAACCTGAGCATCCGGACTGTTTGGCTGTGGTATGGCCTGTCGAAGACGGGAGGCGTGAGGCGTTAGGGGTAAGGGGTAGACAGGGAGAGATTCCACTGTTTCTTGATCCAAATGTGGTGAATGAGCTAGCTGAATGCAGCTGGCATGGGAAGGCTAATTGCTTGAGTCGTGATCACGGCGTACATTGGGACATCATTGACGAGGCTGCTGAAGCGAGCTGGAAGAAGCACGATGAAAACACCACGACATCGTTGAGTACCGCTTTTGTTCAAAACACCACTCACGCCTTACCCCTCACGCCTCACGGGCCTTCGGCCGGGCAGATCATTCGCCAGCGGCGGAGTGCTGTATCGTTCGATGGCAAGACATCAATCTCAGCGGCGACGCTCTTCCGCATGATGCAGCTGGTGATGCCTCGTTCGGATCGGCCGCAATTGGATCGACCGATGCCTTGGGATGTCTGGCCCTACGAGCCGGCGATTCATCTCCTGCTGTTTGTGCATCGCGTCGAAGGACTCAAGCCAGGACTGTATTTTCTGGTCCGTAATCCACAGAAGCTGTCTTTCATCCAGCAATCCATGAATCCAGAGCTGACCTGGACTCCGGCGCCAGGTTGTCCGGAGGATCTGCCACTCTACTGGCTGCTTGAAGGCGATGCGAAAAAACTGGCCATTCAAGTAAGTTGCCACCAAGATATTGCCGGCGACAGCGCATTCTCGTTTGGCATGCTGGCCGAGTTCGAAGGGCGCTTGCGGGAAGGGGGAGCCTGGTGGTATCCACGTCTCTTCTGGGAGTCGGGGTTGCTGGGGCAGGTGCTGTATCTGGAAGCGGAAGCTGCGGGGCTGCGAGCCACTGGGATCGGATGTTTCTTCGACGACCCGGTGCATGAGATCGTAGCGGTGAAGGGGCTGAGCCTCCAATCGCTCTATCACTTCACGATCGGCGGACCGGTGGAGGATCGGAGATTGATGACGCTGCCTCCGTATGGGCACGTGAAACGTGAGGAGTACCGGAAATTAGATCGCGCGGTCGCGAAGGGTGGAGAAAGCTGAGAAAGATGATGAGGTCGAAGAAATTCGATCGGGTCGTTATCGCTACTTGGCGAGTTCTTCGTTGATGGCTTGAACGATTTTGTCGAGATCGAAAGGTTTTTCGAAGACGCGACGGGCGCCGAAGAGTTTGGCCACGTCGAGGAAGTTCTTATCCCCTTGCGCGCCGGTCATGGCGATGACCTTCGCATCGAGATATTCTCGCGTCAGTTGTAAGGTGGTTTCGAGTCCGTCGGTTCCCGGCATCAGAATGTCCATGAGGACCAGGTCCACTTTGTTCTGCTGGTAGAGAGTCAAGCCCTCCCGACCATCGCAGGCTTCGAGCACACGGTGGTTCGCCCTCTCAAGGACTTCCTTCAGGAGGGTCCGGATCGATTCTTCGTCGTCGATAATAAGGATTGTAGCCATGGCGTGAGATATACCCCTAATGTTTTCGATCTTACCTGTGTTGGGTTCTCCTGTCTAGCGGGATACTGGAAAAATTTTGAGACGCTAGAGCGTCAGTAGTCCGCGCAACTGTCTTAACTACTGTCACGCATTCGGTGCCACCACTGGCCGCCATGGAGCCTTCGCCACCAAGTTTGCCAGCTGGTAGGAGAGGGTCAGGCGACCCTCCTACACATCCGCATTTCCGGTGGGGCCGGGGCCGGGCCAGATGAGGTAGGGTGGCTTTTTCATCATCTCAGCGGAACGTGGATAGAGACGTTGGGCATAGCTGTAGGCGTCTTCTTGCGCAACCAAGCAAGTGGCTGCGGCGAGGTGGTTGGATACGACGCGGAAGGCCCCTCGGTCATCGGCTGCGATGGTCGCCATGTAGAGGGCGCAGGAGAAGCTCCCCTCTTTTAAACAGGCGGTGCTGATCAAGAGGTGCGATCCATCTGGAAAGGTCATGATTGGGTCCAAGTTGGTACGGCCCATTGTGTACTCCTTTTCCGTGACGTGTGCGATCTTATACAGCCTGGTTTGCGTAGGGGGTTACATAGAGCCGGAGGAGGTGTCCATCCCATTCGGTTCCTTCAAGTGCGACCACGGCGCTTAAAGCCTGTTCGCCGGACCCCATTTCGACGAATCCGTATCCAGCGGACTTTCCCGTATGTTTGAATCGGACCACATTGGCTCTGACAACCAGACCGTAGGAGGTGAAGAGGCCACGTAGTGCACAGTCCGAGATCGTGTCCGGGAGTCCTCCCACGTATAGGACCCGCTTCCCCATCGAGATCCCTTTCGTGATGTGTGAGTTCGTCCGAGCGAGCGGGTCTTCGAAATACGAGTCTGACGGACTGGTGACGCTCGGCGGTCTCCCTGAAGCGACCTGTGTGAGGAAATGGGCGGAAACTAGAGCATCGATCGCGCAGAATCTAGAGGGAGGGAATGAAGGCGCGAGGGATAGAGTAGTGACCGGACTTCATGTGAGGCTACCATAGCACAGTCTGGCTAGTATAGCGAACGCGTCAGTCTGTCATGACAGGATGATAGCCCAATAACCTTGAAGTAGCGGTCAGTTTTTCTCCTCGCCGCTATTGGCCTTTCTTTTTCAAGAGGGTTGACGCCAGAAGGGGCTTGGTGTACGATACGGCCTACATCGTTGTCGCAGTAGTCCGGCGGCAAGGCTGTATACACCATAACGGACTTCGCGATCGCATCGCGACCAGGTCCTGTTGGAGTTGACACCTTCCTGGTTTCTCTCCCCTCGGTTCTCTGATCCCGTCTTAATGCGATCACACTGAAAGGATAGTGCATTGCATACCTCTGTTCACACGAGTTTTCATACATTTGGTTTATCTGAACCGCTCTTGCGGGATTTGACGGCAGCGGGCTTGCTGGTTCCCACTCCCATTCAAGCTCAGGCCATTCCACCCGCGCTTGAGGGCCGGGATGTCATCGGGTGTGCACAAACCGGTACCGGCAAGACGGCCGCGTTTGTTGTCCCCATGATCGAACGGCTTGCGGTCCTACCGAAAGGTCAGCCGCACGCGTTGATTCTCGCACCGACGCGGGAATTGGCGTTGCAGATTTTCGATTCAATCGAAAAGCTCGGTCGAAACCTTCACCTCTCTGCCACGGTCATCGTCGGAGGGAGCGACATGCAGGCGCAGATCAGAGGATTGCGCCAGCGGCCCGATATCCTGGTTGCCACACCAGGGCGTTTGCTGGACCATATGTGGAACGGGACGATCAATTTGGCCCCGATTAAAATTCTGGTACTCGATGAAGCCGACCGTATGCTCGATATGGGATTTGCACCACAGATTAATCAGATTCTTGACGCGTTGCCGTTGGAGCGACAGACGTTACTCTTTTCCGCCACGATTCCGACGGATGTCACCCGCCTGGTTCAAGCGAGCCTGAACGGTGCTGTTCATGTGATGGTGACGCCTCCCTCAACGACGGCTGAAGGTGTGACCCAGGCGTTGCATCATACGACCTCCCAGGAGAAGACGAATCTGTTGGTGTCGTTGCTGGGGGTGGAACGAGGGACCGTCCTCGTATTCGCTCGGACAAAGAATCGGGTCGATCGACTCGGTCAGACGCTTGAACAGGCCGGCCACCGCGTCGCGGTCATCCACGGAGACCGCAGTCTGCCCCAGCGCCTCCGTGCTCTCGACGGATTTAAGCGAGGACAGGTCAGAATTCTCGTCGCGACGGATGTCGCAGCCCGCGGGATTGACGTGGCAAATATCGGCCACGTGGTGAATTACGATTTGCCGAATTGTCCGGAGGACTATATTCATCGTATTGGGCGGACAGCCCGGATGAAGATGACCGGGCGAGCCACCAGTTTCGTGACCTTCGAAGAACGTGATCAGCTGCGCGCAATCGAAACGTTGTTGGGGCATGCTGTACCGTTGGCAGAGGGAAGCCCCCGTCCCAGTGACCGTCCACATTCGAGGATGCCTGAACGTTCCAGAGGTGACCGTCAGCGGTGGGGTGCTCCAGGCGAGGCCCGACGCCAGCATCAGCCGAGTCCCCCGTCATACCGGAGGGGGTCCAGGTTTCTTAGGACAGAGTCTAACGGCTAAGGAGATGTCAGCGACGCGCATCGATTGACGGGCAAAGAGTTGTAGGCGATCGGAGGAGTATCATCATGACAAACCCAAAGGCTGATGGGCTGCACACGGTGAAGAGATGGGTGAGAATTCCGGACGGCACGAAGGCCAGGTTTCGCGAGGATGGACGCGAAGGGATTATCGACGGACTGACGGAATTGGTCGTGGGCCCTGGCCGCAATCCGGATAGCCGGACGCAGTATCGTATCAATGTCGGAGACCCCGATCGGACACTTGCGATTGAGGACGATTTGCTGGTCCTGACTGATGCGGATGGCGTAGTGCTCATGATGAAACAGAAGGGCGAGTATCGCCGCGTGATCACCCAACAGTTGCAAGCAGTGTTTGCCGCTGATCGCTTTGTGAAAGCGGCGTAGGATGGGAGTGATGTGATGCGCGGAGATCGCGCCAGGTTATCCCTAGTACAGTGGCTCTTGGGGGCCCCACTGGAGCCCGGCCAGATCTGGATCCTCACCCTCTCTGCTCAGGGGGCGAGCGGGCTTCTCGGTCTTGCGCTGTTCTCGACGCGCGTCTTTCTCGCGCCGCTGAATTTGCTTTGCTTTCTCGCGGTCTCGTTTTGCAATGGTCGTTTTTCCTGCTCGTCCGATGGTGCCCTCCTTTGCCTGGCAACTCGTATTGAGTCACCAATCGCCTGCCGTATATGATCCAATCCCTGCTATGATAGCGGCGATTCCGTCGCTCCGCGACGTCTCTTGCTGCTTGAGTCAGGAGCATGGCTGGTGGTCTTTGCTTCTCGTTCAGCCGTGCGGGAGCGAGTACCCTGGCCGAACCCACGGCTTGCCATGTTCGACACTTGCAGGCGGATGTCTTCCATTGAGATCGTCAGACTGGTATCAAGTGGACTTGGAAGGCCGAGCACCTCCCATCGGATTTTTGGTTTCCGCGTCGCCCGTGCCCGGTTCTTTCTCGTCTTGTCGGCTCGCCACCCAGTGGATAGCTTCATATGCGCTCCTTTATACATAGCACCTAGCCTCCAACGTGGAAAACGCACGATGGAGATGAGGGGTCGGATAGAAATGCCGATATCATTCCGTCCATCTTTCTGCTAGGCATCCACCCACAGAAAATGACGGAACGTACGAGTCGCATATCCTAAAGGATCAATCGCGCTGACACACCGCCATGAGCTGGGGGCCGCGCGAAGAGTAGTGCTGGCTCGTACCAGGACGCACAATAACATGGGCCAGGGCGAGAGTCAAATAGGGTATATCAGTAGTGTCTCAACCTTTTCCTGTTGGTGGGATGGCCAGTAGCACGATCGACATGGCCAAGGGAGTTAAGACAATTTTGGAGGAAGCAGGCAATCGGACAGCCGAGATCAGTAAGGTAGGGACGCCGTAAGACAGAAATTTTCACTCAGGGACATGGCGGATGAGTTCTTCACCGCACGCTACGATTCAATCGGTGCGATTGAAGAATTATATTTGTGAACAGAGCGTCCTGATGTACGATAGAAACTTGGTAGGGACGCTCTATGGAACAGACCTCACGTCGATCTTCTGTCTTGAATAGGTTTCGCCAGCATCCTCGAGTCCGCATCTCTGCTCCATTTGTCTGCGCCCTGTCTCATTGCCAGCCTCGTCGTTGGTTGAGGAGGCCTGGTATCGACTTGGGCGTGGTTTACGATCTTTCGATACACGGCGCCCGAGTCAGCACAGAGGCTGAGATCAGGCCGGGGGATGAAGTCACGTTGAGCCTACGTCTTCCCAAGCAAATCAAACCCGCCGATATTGCCGTTGCCACCGTGCGGTGGAAGAAGGATCAATTCTTCGGCCTGGCTTTCACGGAATTATCCCCTGCTGCACACCATCGCCTAAAAAAGTACGTGGCTATCGTTTCAACGACTGCCGCGTAAGCTTCCGTCAATTCGTCACCATTTTTACCGCCGCATCGTGCCTCTCTGGGAGGTGTGCTGTGCTGCCTCTGGTGGATTCCGAGTGTCAGCATGGGGGAAATTGATTGGTGCAGCAATTCGCGTGAGGTATTTATCAGCCAGAGCTAGGAGCCTGTCGACATTGACCGTTCTATTGCGGCGGACGATCCGCGACTATCTGCGACGTGCTCGGTAGTGCGGAGGAGGAACGATGTACTTCTGATCGCGTGGATAGGCCAAGGCTCGCACGGGTGCAGGGATGTAGGTAAAGGGGCGAGCGGAGGTGTGTATCGCGAGATAGAAACTGTGGGTGGAAGTGTCCCTCCGTGGGCTGGCGTGATCGGTGTTCTTTGAGTCAGATCACTTGATGGCCACTGCCTTGACTTCCTTGAACGTGGTGTGGCCCAGCAAGGCCTTCTGAACTCCATCCTGCATCAGGGTGGTCATGCCCTCTTCAATCGCAGCCTTGAGCATCTCTTCAGTTCTCGCCTTCGTCTGAACCATGCGTTTGAGTTTATCCGATCCCAGAAGCAACTCGTGCAGGGCCACGCGTCCCTTAAAGCCAGTGTGCTTGCAGGTTTCACATCCCTTCCCGCGGGCTAGGCGGAAGGTCTTGTCTTGCGGGATGCGGAGCTTGTCCCAATATTCCGGTCCATAGCCCTGGCGGATTTCCTCGTATTCTACCGGTGTTCCAACGTACTGCTCCGTACAGTCCTTGCAAATTCGGCGAGTGAGGCGCTGGGCGAGGACTCCCAACATCGCATCGGCAAAACTAAACGAATCGCAGCCCATATCGAGAAGTCGAGTGACGGTTTCCACCGCGCTGTTTGTATGGAGTGTACTCAGGACGAGGTGTCCGGTCAATGAGGCTTCAATGCCGATTTCAGCCGTTTCTTTATCTCGCATTTCTCCGACCATGATCACGTCTGGGTCGGCCCGAAGAAATGATCGCATGGCAGCGGCAAATGTGAAGTTGATCTTTGGGAGAACTTGAACCTGCCGGAGCCCATATTGTGTGATTTCGACGGGGTCCTCCGCCGTCCAGATCTTAATGTCGGGCGTATTGATGAAGCCGAGAACGGAGTGCAGGGTCGTGGTTTTTCCTGAGCCGGTTGGTCCGACGCAGAGAATGATGCCGTAGGGTTTTACAGCGATCTCCTTGATTGCTGCGATATTCCGGTCCGAGAACCCCATCTTGTCGAGAGGCAGAGGCTCGCTCGCCGCGAGCAGACGCATGACCACGTCTTCGTTATATCCGGCGGTCGGAATGGTCGCGACGCGCAACTCGATTTCCTTGCTGTCCGACAGTTTAAATTTGATCTTGCCATCCTGGGGTTTGCGCCGTTCTGCGATGTCGAGGCTGGCCATAATCTTCAGACGCGACACGATGGCGCGCCGATAGCTCTGCGGAATCTTCATATATTCAAAACAGTCGCCGTCGACCCGGAAACGGACAAGTGTTTCACGTTTTTCGCCATAGGGTTCGACGTGAATATCGGAGGCGCCTTGTCGGTAGGCATCGGCGATGATCTGATTGGCCAGTCGCACGATGGCATTGTCATTTTCGTCGAGCCCGCCTCCGGCCTCTTCTGACGCCGCCTCTTGGGTTTCGTTGACGAGTTCGCCGAGAATGTCGGAGACATTTTCATCTAACTTTCGTGTGCTGCCGGTATCTCCCTGTCCGGTGGCCGAGCCGAGGAACTGGGCGATATCACGACGGAGGCTGATCGCAAACCGAATGTTGAGGCCGGGGAATGTCCGCTTAATATCCGCCATGCGATCGAGGTCGCCCGGGTCGTCCGTCAAAATTTCAATGGCGGTCCGGTCCCGCTTGAGGGGCATCCAGTGGTTTTTCTTGAGGTAGTCGACGTTCAGGTTTTTGAGGAGTTCGACATCGATAATGGTTCGATCGCTGTACTCGATGTAGGGGCATTTATGAAACTGGGCGAGCGACTTTCCGATTTCGAGTTTCGGCACCTTATACTTCTCAATCAGGATGCTCTCGAAGTCCGACACGCCTCTCCGGGACTCGGCAATCGCCTGATCCAATTCATTCTGGGTAATGCGGTTGCTCGTGACCAGGCGATCGAACTTGGTTGGGTTTTTCTTTGAGATCTTGCGGAGATTGAGGAAGGCGATGCCTAGTGCCTTTGCAAGCTCCGCGACAGATTCTTCGTCTTTTCTGTTGAATCGTGCGCCGCTCTTCTTGTTGAGGAGTTGGACGACGCCCATCAGATACTTGTTGTCCGCCACGATCGGGTAGGTCAGAACCTGTTTCGTCTTGAATCCGGTCCGCTTGTCGTAGGAGGAGTCATGGAGGAGTGAGGGATGGACGCCTTGCAGCTCGGCGATGTTATACGCGTCGGCAATGCTCACTGGGCGGAGATACTTTGCGCAGAACCCAGCCAGGCTTTGTTCAGTGATGGGAATGCGGATTTCCTCAACGCTGTCGATGTGAGGGATTTTGGAGAAAATCTCTTTCTTCTCCGAATCGAACGCGAAGATGGTGAGGTCCTCGGCATCGAAGATGCTAAGAATTTCTTTTCGCAGGTCGATAAGAATATGGTCAAGATCGCTGGCCGTATGGATTTGGTCCGTGATGCGCTTGACATTTTCGGCGAATGCCACTTTCTGCTGAAGTTCCTGAAGATTTTGCTGGACGGGCTTGGCTTCCATTGTATGGGCTCCTACCATCGACTGGGAAGGTCGTCGTCGGATTCGTATGCTCAATAAAGAATGAGTACGATCCACGTGACCACAAGTGCCTAAAGGCAGCGGTCGAGATTCAGTCTAGCTGACCACGGATGGAAGGCAAGTAAAAGTCGGTTTCAGACTGGCTACGGTTAAGGAAACGAAACATGAATGACGCCACTGGCGGGTGGTATGGTTTTCAACTCGCCTGTGCGCGAGTCAGATGAGCGGCGACTTGAGCCGGAGGCAGCTTGAGCTTGACGCCGTCCTTCCGGGTTTTGACCTCTACGACTCCTTCGGCAAGGCCCCTGTCTCCGACGACGAGTTGGAACGGGGCACCCATCAGATCCGCGTCGTTGAACTTCACGCCCGCTCGTTCGTCCCGATCATCCCAGAGTACCTCGAACCCTGCTGCCTGCAGTTCGACGTAGAGCTGCGCGGTGACTTCGGAGGTCTGGGCTGATTGGGTGAGCGGGAGGAGATGCACGTGGAACGGTGCGATTGGGAAGGGCCAGATAATGCCTTTCGCGTCGTGGTTCTGTTCGATCGCCGCAGCGGCAGTGCGTCCGATACCGATGCCATAGCATCCCATGACGGCGAGGCACTCTTTGCCGTGAAAATCCAGGAACGAGGCCTTCATGGTTTCGCTGTATTTGGTGCCGAGCATAAAGACATGTCCGACTTCGATGCCTTTCGTCGCCTTCAATGTCCCGTCTTTTCTCGGTGACGGATCTCCTGCACAGGCGCTGCGGAGATCGGCAAACTGCTCGACCTGAAAATCACGATCCCAATTCGCATCGACATAGTGTGTATCGCTCTGATTGCCGCCGACGATCACGTTGCGCAAGGTCTTGATAGCGTGGTCGGCAATAATCCTAACATTTTTTAGGCCAACAGGACCGGCAAACCCTACTGGTGCGCCAGTGACTTGCTCGACGACTGTGGGAGTTGCGAGCTCAAGATCAGGCACTCGCAAGAGCCGTTGAATCTTGACCCCATTCGCTTCATGGTCTCCCCGTACCAACACGGCGACCGTGTCTTTTCCTGTCGAGTAGAGGAGCGTCTTCACGAGGTGCGTGGGGGAGACGTTCAAGAATCTCGTGACCTCTTCGACTGTCCGGCAGCGAGGCGTCTGGACGGTGCGCAGCGGGCGGGGGGTTTCGGTGTCCACATCAGTAGGAGGAAGCACTTCGGCCTGTTCGACGTTGGCGGCGTAAGTGCCTGCATCGCTGTAGACGATGGTGTTCTCGCCCGTGTCGGCGAGCACCATGAACTCGTGAGATGAGCTGCCGCCGATCAGGCCGGTGTCGGCTTCAACGGCACGGAAGGTGAGGCCGCAGCGTGTGAAAATACGATGGTAGGCATCGTACATCTTCTGATAGCTGAGCCTGGCGCTCGCTTCGTCCTGATCAAAGCTATAGGCGTCCTTCATGATGAACTCGCGTCCCCGCATCAGGCCGAAGCGAGGGCGTATTTCGTCGCGAAACTTTGTTTGAATCTGATAGAAGTTCAGCGGCATCTGCCGATAGGAACGGACTTCGCGCCGGAACAGGTCGGTGATTACTTCCTCATGGGTCGGTCCCAAGCAGAACTCGCGCTCGTGGCGATCCTTAAAGCGCAGCAGCTCTTTGCCGTAGAAGCTCCATCGGCCGGTTTCTTGCCACAATTCTGCGGGGGAGGCAATGGGCATGAGGAGCTCTTGGGCGCCGGCCCGGTTCATCTCCTCTCGAATGATCTGCTCAACTTTTCGGATGACCCGGAGGCCGAGCGGGAGGTACGTGTAGATGCCGGCCGCCACCTTGCGAATCAGACCGGCTCGGAGCATTAACTTATGGCTGACGGTTTCCGCTTCGCCCGGGTCTTCTCGCAATGTAGGGATTAAGACTTGAGAGGTCCGCATGATTCTGTGAGAAAGGTCAAAAAGTCATCACGCCCGAACGTCACCAAGTCTGAACTGCCGGTGAGCGAGGGAATGTTTTGCCGACATGATGACGTTCGACATTCAGACTTTCGGACTCATTCTCTATCGATAGAAGATCCGTTCAAGGTCATTCCAAAACGCAAAGATCATGACACCCACTAATAGCACGAGGCCGGCCTGTTGCGCGATTTCTCTCTGGCGTTCGCCGAGGGGTTTCCGAAGGATGCCCTCAATCAGGAAAAACAACAGATGGCCACCGTCAAGAATGGGAATCGGGAGCAAGTTCAGGACGCCCAGATTGATGCTCAGGATGGCGATGAGAAAAACTACGCTTGAGGCCCCCTGCGCAGCGGCCTCTCCGGATATATTGGCGATCGTAAGCGGGCCGCCGATGTTCTTGCTGGAGATGTCCCCTACTACCATCTTGTAGAGGCCGATTGCGGTCAACTCGGTCCAGCCCCATGTGGCCCCCAAGCCGTCATAGAGCGACAGCAGAGGGGTACTGGAGCGCATGATCGACCGACCTGGTCCTGAAATGCCAATCTTGCCGACTTCGACCGACTGACCGTTGACGATCGCCTTCTCAGCAGAGGGCGTCACGGTCAGCGAAACTCGATGTCCTTCCCGCAAGACCTCGATCTGTAACTGGCGGTTGGGATGTTCTTTCACGATACCGGTCATCTGAGACCACGTATGGATCGTCAGGCCCTCGATGTTGACCACATGGTCTCCGGTTTGAAGCCCGCCTTTCGCCGCCGGAGAATTTTGCATGACAGAAGTGACGAGGGGCGGTGTTTCTTCGACCCCCAGGTAGTATCCCGGTTCTTGTGCAGAGGCCTGTGGTCCAGGGGCGGTTGTGGGCGTGACCGTCAGCGTTTTAATCTGTTCGCCTCGTTTGATTTCGAGCGTCAGCGCCTGCCCGTTGCTCTTTGCCACGGCGTCGAATAGTTCTGTTCTGGTCGAAATGTCGCGCCCATTGACCCGGCTGACACGATCTCCGATTTGAACGCCTGCGGTATCGGCTGGAGAGCCGGGGACCATCGCTTCGATATCGGGTGTGAGATCCTGGAACGTTGGGACAAAAAGCGGAGCTCCGGTCGCGAGCCATCCGGCAAAAATGAAATAAGCCAGAATGAAGTTAAACCCAGGTCCCGCGGCCACGATCAAGACTTTGCCCCACAACCCTTGGTGCGCAAACGACCGCGCACGATCCTCCTGTGTGGTCGCCTCGGCCTCATCTTCGCCGAACAGTTTCACGTAGCCACCGAGCGGAATGGCAGAGAGGAGATATTCTGTTTCGCCCATTTTCCGGCCGAAGAGCTTCGGTCCGAACCCAAGAGAAAACTTGAGGACCTTGACACCGACCCAGCGAGCGGCCAAGAAATGTCCGAGTTCATGGAACGCGACTAACACCCCCAGAACGACCAGGAACCACCACGCCTTCTGCAATAACAACCAGACGGTATCAGGGGACCAGGTAATTGCCATGAACACGGTGTATGCTCCTTCGTGTAAACCTGCAGGACACTGAAAAAGTCGCTTTTTTCACCCGCCCAACCCCGGCGCGCTGAGGCGCGCCTTTCACCAGGCGGCGTTCTCGGTTCGCTCAGATCCTCAACGTTGAGGAGAGTCTTTGGTATTGTGCAAAGTCGAGTTTTCCGCAGCCTACTAGCGTGCCAACGCGACAACCAACGACTCAGCTTTCTCTCGGGCCCGGCGATCTGCCTCCAGCGCGTCTTCCAACGTCTCGACGTCTTTGGTGATATGGAGGTCCATTGTGTTGCGAATGATCTCCGCAATGTCGGTGAACCGGATACCCCCGTTCAAGAATGCCTCGACGGCGATTTCATTTGCGGCATTCATCGTGGCCGGCATCGTACCGCCGATCCGCAGGGATTCATAGCCAAGCCCCAAGCAAGGGAACCGGTCGTGATCCGGCTTGCAAAACGTCAACTTTGCGATCTCCGTCAGATCCAAGGAAGGCAGATCCAGCGGCATGCGCCCTGGATATCTCATCGCATAGGAAATAGGTGTTCGCATATCCGGCAGTCCCAATTGCGCGATCATTGAACGGTCCTCGTATTCTACCAGAGAATGAATGATGCTTTCCCGATGGATCATGACCTCGATCTGGGTCTCCGGGATGTCGAAGAGCCACCGGGCTTCGACGACTTCGAGGCCTTTATTCATGAGGGTGGCAGAATCGATCGTGATTTTGGCGCCCATCTTCCAGTTGGGATGTTGGAGTGCCCGTTCGGGAGTGACATCCTGCAACTCCTCCCGGCTGAGGGTCCAGAGGGCCCCGCCGGACGCTGTTAAGATCAGACGGCGGACATCCTCTTTGCGATGGCCTTCTAACGACTGGAAGATCGCACTGTGTTCGCTGTCGACTGGGAAGATACGAACGCCATGCCGTCGCGCTTCGTCCTGCATCAGTTTCCCCGCCATGACCATCGGCTCTTTGTTGGCCAAGGCGATTTGCTTTCCGTTTCGGATCGCCGCAAGGGTGGGCACGAGACCGGCCCCACCGACGATGGCGGAGATGACGAGTTCAGCTTCGGGCACAGAGGCGACCTGAATCAAGCCTTCTTGTCCAGCCAAAATTTCGACAGGCAGTCCTGCACAGCGTTGCCGGAGCCTGGCGGCAGCGGAGGCATCCGATAGGGCCACCACGCGGGGCTTGAACCGGCGGATCTGGTCCTCGAGTTTCTCATCATTGCTGCCGGCAGTCAGTCCTGCCACGCAGAATTCTTTGGGGAACCAGTCCACGATATCTAAGGTGCTGGTGCCGATCGACCCAGTCGATCCGAGGATGACGATCGTTTTCATAGGGCCACCTTCACTCAATGACTCGTAGCCGGCTCGCCATCGTCACATAGTAGTAGAAGACGGGGGCGGTGAACAAGAGGCTATCCAGACGGTCGAGCATGCCCCCGTGGCCCGGCAGGATTCCTCCGGAGTCCTTCATGCCGACGCTGCGTTTCATGGCCGATTCGGTCAGGTCACCCCAGAGACCTGTGATTGTCAGCAGGGTAGCCAAGATCAGACAATCAAGACCGGACAACTCAGGGAGAAACCACCAACGAGCTGCATACCCGGCAATTATGGCAGCAATCAAGCCACCCACCAAGCCCTCGACAGTTTTTTTTGGACTGATCTTGGGAGCCAAGCGATGTCGCCCGCACAGTGTGCCGACAAGATAGGCGCCGGTATCGGATGCCCAGGTCACCAGTAGAAGAAAGAAGATCAGCCATTCACCCAGAGGCAGGAGCCTCGTCATCGAGAGAGTGCCGAGTGTGAGGCCCAGATAGAGCACGCCGAACAAGGTCATGGCACCATCCCTCAGGCTCTGTTCGAGGGGCGAGCGGCTGAGGAGCGGGACTGAAATAATACAGACCAGAGTAGCCAGGATGGTTGGAACGATAATGTCCGGACGGTGTGTTCCGAGAATCAGGGCGGCGAATCCTGTCAGGCCGATCCCTATCAGCCAGGAGTGGCTGCGGGCGCCGAAACATAATCGGTAGAACTCGAAGAGGGCGAGCCCCCCCGCCAGCACCACGACGCCCGAAAATGCGAGGGGTGGGGAGTAACGAATGACGGCATACAAGAGTGGAGCGAGGACCAGAATGGTATAGATCCGACGGGGATCAAATCGGGACGCCGTAACCGGCGTTGGCTCAGCCTGCTGCTGGCCGGTGGCTTTGTATTCCTGCATGTGGAGGTTTAGATCGGCCACTATGAAGAAATGGTGCTGAGGACGCGACCGAATCGCCGCTCGCGTCGCTGGTATTCCAGCAAGGCCAGCAAGAGTTCGCGGCGACGGAAGTCGGGCCACAAGGTCGGAGTGAAATACAGCTCGGTGTAGGCGAGCTGCCAGAGGAGAAAGTTACTGATTCGCGCTTCGCCGCTGGTGCGAATCAACAGGTCCGGATCGGGCAGCTCATGGGTGTAGAGATATTGCTGGATACGCGATTCATCCACATCTTCCGGTTGCAGCTTTCCGTCTTGAGCTTCCTGAAGAAGTTCACGCACCGCGTCCACGATCTCAGTGCGTCCACCATAGCTGAGCGCGACTGTGAGATGCAGTTTATCGAGATGGGCGGTTTCCTGTTCAGCGGCCCGGACCCACTGGAGGGCGGAGGCCGGGAGCGAGTCGAGTCGGCCGATCGTGCGCAACCGGACACCCTGCTCAATGAGTTTCGTTCGTTCCGTCGAAAGGTAGTATTCGAGCAAGCCCATGAGCGAGGAAATTTCCTGAACGGGACGGTTCCAATTCTCCTGGGAAAACGCGTAAATTGTCAGGGCGTGGATGCCCAGTTCCAAGCAGACCGTAATCATTTCCCTGACGGACTTGATTCCTTCCCGATGACCGGCAATGCGAGGGAGGCTTCGCAGTTCTGCCCAGCGGCCATTGCCATCCATGATGATGGCGATGTGCTTGGGTAAGAGGTCGGGTTCGAGTTTTGTGGCAAGCTCTACCACGGATAGCTGATCCACGGCCGACGAGTCTTTCGTGTCCATAAAGAGTGCTGTTGGTAATGACCCCTTCCACGAGGATCGTGCGGTAGGCGAGCAAAGTCTACTGGTGAGGGG
>DASQFV010000013.1:0-6382 GCA_035632975.1 Nitrospiraceae bacterium | reverse complement strand
GAGCGGGGCGCTGAAACGCGACGCGCAGCCGTCCCTCTACTACCATACGATCGAATACACACCGCCCTATGCTCCGACCGGCTCGCCGACGAAAACTCTCCAGGGCTTTCTCGCCACCACAAAACTGGAAACGCTCAATTCTGGACATATCTACCCGCACGAGAATACACGCTCGGCCGCCAAAACAGATCGGCTGAATCTGCTCGAAGCCTGCAAGACGAACTTCAGCCCCATTTGGTCGCTCTACTCCGACCCCCAAGGAGCGGTGAGGGGCCTGCTGGAAGGGGCAATCAAGGGGAAACCCGCCCCGATTGACTTTCGCGACGATGTGGGGTTCCGTCAGCAACTCTGGGCTGTGACGGATCCAGCCATACTGAAACATGCGGTCGACGCCTTGCGCAGCAAGCCGTTGTTTATCGCAGACGGCCACCATCGGTACGAGACCGCGTTGAACTATCAGAAACTCCGCCGGCAGCAGGCTGGGTCGCTTGCCGGCCAGCAGTCGTACGACGGAGTCCTGATGCTGTTGACCGCCCTTGAAGACCCGGGCTTAACCGTACTCCCGACGCACCGGGTGACGACCACAGCCTTGCCTTCTTATGACCGCGTGCAATCATTGCTAGGCACCACGTTCGAGCTACGGGAATTTCCGTTCACCGCGGCCACGCAGGCGACCACGCGCGCGAAGTTCATCGAGGCGATGAGGACGAATGGACGAACCGCGCCGGTATTCGGGCTGGCGTTGAAGGGAGACAGCCGTTACGTCACGCTGAACTTGCAACCAGCCCATCGTCCGCCCGCGCAAGCCTCTCCTCGCGCCAAGCTCGACGTGTCGTTGCTCCAACAACTCGTCGTCGCGACCCTCTGCCCTACGCAAGAGGAACAGGAGGCCATCATCTATACGAAGGATAATCATGAAGCCTTGGACTGGGTGGCGAAGGGAACGGGAACCGGAGCCTTGCTGCTCAACGCGACAAAAGTCAGCGAAGTGCAAGCCGTCGCGACGGCCGGCGAACGCATGCCCCACAAGTCGACGTACTTTTTCCCAAAACCGCTGACGGGTCTTGTTGTGAATGTCATGGAGTAGAAGTGGGAGAGTGAGAACGATTCCCTTGCTCGCGGAGCCCCCACGATAAAACAGTGGTCGCTCGACGCGCGCAGTTGGAATCATCCCTCACCCTCCCATGCATAAAGGGGCAAGATGAAGGCGAAAATTCTCATCGTCGACGACGATCCTGATATTGCCACGATGTTGGAGGATCGTCTGCAGGCCTCCGACTATGGAACCGTGATCGCACGCGATGGGGTGCAGGCGCTCGAGCTGGTCGAGCAGGAAGCTCCGCACCTCATGTTGCTCGATCTGGATATGCCACGCCTGACTGGCCTTGAGGTCCTCAAGCGACTTCCGAAAGTCAGACCAGCCGAGGATCTCCCGGTGATCGTCATGACCGCCCATGCCTCGATCAATGCCGCCGTCGAGGCCATGAAAACCGGCGCCTACGATTTTCTCACCAAGCCGCTGGACAAAGACCACCTCCTCATCGTGATCGGCAAGGCTTTGGAGCGAAACACACTTAAACGGCAAGTGGCCTGTCTCAAGTCCGAAGTCGACAGCCGCTACGCCTCGATTGTGGGCCTGAGCGCGAAGATCCGTGCGGTGATGGAGTCAGCCCAACGTGCCGCGAAATCCGATGCCAGCGTGTTACTGCTTGGTGAAAGCGGCACGGGCAAGGAACTCTTCGCCCGTTCCATCCACCAGTGGAGTCCGCGTCAGGCCATGCCGCTGGTGGTCATCAACTGTGTCGCCCTCACGGAAACGCTGCTCGAAAACGAACTCTTCGGGCATGAACGCGGCGCCTTTACCGGCGCGGATCGCCTCCAAAAGGGCAAACTAGAGATGGCGGACGGAGGCACGATCTTCCTGGACGAGATCGGAGACATGTCGCTCCCACTGCAAGCCAAACTGTTGCGCGTGCTCCAGGACAGGGAGTTTCATCGGGTCGGCGGTACACGCCTCGTGTCGGTCAATATTCGGGTCATCGCCGCCACGAACAAGGATCTCCGACAGGCCGTGAAGACCGGTGAGTTTCGCGAGGATCTCTTTTTCCGTTTGAACGTCATCAGCCTAACTCTACCCCCGCTCCGCGAACGGCCCGATGACCTCCCTGCACTGGCCAAGTTTTTCTTGAACCGACATGCCAGGGAAGCGAAACGTCCCGGCATGATGCTCAGCCCCGCGGCACTGGAAGCCATGAGCCGGTACCGTTGGCCTGGCAACATTCGCGAATTGGAGAACGTCGTCGCACGGGCCGTTGTCTTGAACCAGTCAGACACCATCGAACCGGGCATGCTGTCGTTGGATGCCATAGGCCGCACTTCGCCGGGCGAACGCCTCCCCTACCTCTTACTCCCGTACCATGAGTCGATGGAGGAACATAGCCGCTACATCATTGAGCAAGCCATCGAAGAAGCGGAAGGCAATCGGACAAAAGCAGCAGATCGCCTCAAGCTCCAACGGACGTACCTGGCCCGCTTGATTACGCGACAGAAGGTGAGAGAGAAACCGGATTCGCTCCAATAGGCTCCTGAACCTGAGCCTTAACCTTCCAGAAAGATGGCGGACTTTTTCAGCATCCTGCTACGCAGGTCGCTGTCTTGCCGCCAGGGTAATAAGACCGGCTAATGCATCCTGTTCGGCTTGCGCATAGCGCTCCGGCGTCCCGATGTCCGACCAGTACCCCTCACAGTCATACCCGAGCACCGTCTCCCCCCGCTGAATCGCCGCCACATAGGGGTCGATGATGGTCGAGGCCACGCCCTTCGTCACATCTCGCAGGAGCCGCGGACGGAGCACATGAATCCCGGCAAACATGCGAGGCTGGGTCGGAACCTGATCTGTGCGTCCACGCCCAGTGATCCGCACGATGTGGTTGTTCGAATCCATTTCCACAAGACCCCACCCCGCCGCCTCAGGATCTTTGCGCAGGACCAACGTCGCCACGGCATCGCGCTGCTGATGAAACGTACACAACGCACCGAGGTCGAGCTCCACAAGCGTATCGCCGTTGAGCACCAACACCGACTCACCGGAAAAATGCGGCTCCGCCTGCTTGAGGCCGCCCCCCGTGCCCAAGATCGCCGGCTCGCGCGAATAGATGATCCGCAACCCGTACCGTGAGCCGTTGCCGACCACCTGCTCGATCATCGGTCCGAGGTGATGCAGATTGATGACGACATCGTGGAACCCGTGCCGCTTCAGAAGCAAGAGATTCCACACGATCAGCGGCGTGCCCGCAATGGGGAGGAGTGGCTTCGGAACTGTGTTCGTGAGCGGTCTCAGGCGCGTCCCCAAGCCCGCTGCGAGGATCATGGCTTTCATAGCGAAGTGCTGAGTGCTGAGTGCTGAGTGCTGAGTTGAAATTCAGAATTCATCGTTCAGCATTTACCCTTTGCTACAGCAGTTCCGGCACGTAGGGGGTGAGATGCTTCCGGAGCGTTTCCAACTCGGGATATTTCTTGAGATTGCGTTTGACATAGTTCAAGACACGCGGAATATCGGCGAGGAAATTGGGATTGCCTTTGACGCGATCGATGTAGACGAATCGCCCCGCCGCTTTGAGGTTACGCTGGATGCTCGTGAAGTCGAACAGGCGGCAGAAGGCCTCTCGGTTGGTCCACACCTGCCGATGCGTCGCCGACTGATCAAGGTAGCGGTTGATCAAGCGGTCGATCAGCGCCTCGTCGAGTTCAATATAGGCGTCGCGCAGCAGCGAGGCCAGATCGTACGTCGCCGGCCCCATCAAGGCGTCTTGAAAGTCGATGACCCCCAGACGTTCGCCATCGACCATTAAATTGCGCGAGTGATAGTCCCGGTGAACAAAGACGCGTGGTTGGCCGGCGAGCAACTCGGCGATTTTCTCGAATTCGCCCCGGATGAGTAGGTGATCGTCGGCGCACATCAGTTTCCCCTGCCTCACCACGATCCCATACTCCAGAAAATGGTCGAACTCCCACATAAGGAGCGGCACATCGAAACTTCTGTGGAACACGAGACAGTGCTGATCGGTTGGTGAGGTGGCCGTCGATTGCATATGCACGAGGGCATCGACGGCCTGCGTATAGCGCGCTTCCAGGTCTGCCGCACTCGCCTCACGACAGGCTTCCGACAGGGTGAGATCCCCAAAATCTTCAAGATAGAGCAGCCCCGCCGCCTGATCATAGTGATAGAGGCGCGGAACGGAGACCCCGGCTTTGGATAAATGGGAGAGGGTGTTCAGAAACGGTAATTCGGTGACCTGATGAACTGCCCCGCTGACGGCTTCTTCCGATTGCTTGAAGGCCTCCGGCTCGGCCAACTGCATGAGAATCACCGAGCGCACAGCGGTCCCGGTCAACTCGATGCGAAAGTACCGGCGGTTGGAGGCATCGCCTGCTAAGGGCGTAAGTGTCTTGAATTGTCCCTTAAAGGGAAGCTGATCCTCGACCGTGGCAGCCACGAGGGTACGATCCGGCAAGGCCAGTGGCTGTTTCGGTGCGGCAGGATCGACAGTAGCCATAGGCTGCGCATTATACTGATGCGGGGAAACCTTGTCACTCAGAGGAAGAAGAGGGGTAGCCTGGTCGTCCTCCTGCTCGCGGAACGCGCACGATGAGGCAAGTGCTCGTTCGACGCGCGCAATTGAGGATCGACCAGGCTACCCCTGAGAAGGAAATAGGAGATTTGGGGAATGCGCGCAGTAAAGAGCAGCCTCGGCCGCTCTCCTATCTGACCGATGCTCAACCCTTGAGATCCTGTTTCAATCGTTTGAGGAGTTGGTCGAATCGTTCCTGGTGAGGGGGAGCCACGGTGATGAACCCCACGCCGACCTCGCCCCCGCGGTTCCAACGTACCGCCGCCCGCTCAATGTAAATAGGTGACGTCTCACCGGACACGTCGAAGCGCAGAGACACCTGCATACCTGAGTAAACCTGGCTGTCGGTCTTCACGCGGCAGCCACCCTTCGACAGGTTCATGATCGTACCGACCAGTTCAACGCGTGGATGACCAGAGAGCACGCTCTGAAAGTGCACGAGGAAACGCTGCTGGCGGCGGAGATCCATGAAACAACCTCGCAGGAGTGTTGGGAGCGGGAAAACCAGCGGGCTCAGCCTACTCTTCGCCTGGGTACAGCACAAGTGAGTCGCCTACGGCACAACGGTGGAGCGGGTGTGTCACTCGGGCAGGTGGAGCGATGGGTGTTCCGCACTCGTGCGTCGCGTTGTAAGCTGGGCATCCAGGGGACCTGGACGGTGGCGGCAAGAATTCTTTCCCGCAATACGGCTATTGCTTCGAGTTCGACGACGACTTGGGCGGAGTCGGTAAATTCCGGCTGATACTGCACGGTATCCAGGGTAACCGATGGGTCAACCGCCGACGAGGAGGGACTGCCGGCACCCGGAGCCGATGGCGTATGGGGCAGAGGAGAGAAGAGCGCGACTGGCTGGGATAGCCCTTTCACCCGTCCCGCCTTTCTGTCCCGTCACGTCCGTCTCGCGGTTCATCATTTCGACCTGAGGAACCGCCAACTCAACGCCCCAATGACTGCGCCAACCGTATCGGCCAGCCAATCCAGCCAGCTCGACTCGCGGAATGGGACAAAGAGTTGATGGACTTCATCCGTGAGGCCGAATACAGATGCCGTCACGATCGCCAACACGACCGCCTGCCGAGCGACAGCCGACCCCGCTGCCCAGCGAAAGGCACGGTAGCAGAGAAGGGATAAAATGCCATACTCCACCGCATGCAAGACTTTGTCGCTGACCCCTTCGAACAAGAACGATGGCAGTTGCTCTTCCGGGTGCGACTGGGCCGACAAGAAAAAAATCACTCCGGCATACAGCACCACCGGCATCCAGTACCAGAGCATCTGAACCGTCACATCTTGTTGTCGAACTGCGTCACGCATTAATTTCTTCTCGCTCCGCCTCCTACCCTATGCCATACTTATACCGAACAGGTTGCGGAAAGACTATATAAACACGCGAAAATTTCGATGATCCGCATAGGTGATATGGCCCACAGAAAAACACTCCCGCAGGAGGCTCAAAAAGGCCAGGCTTCTCACCCGCCCGACCCCGGCGCGCCGAGACGCGCCTTGCCCCAGGCAAGGCCGCAGGCGAGTCGAAACCGGAAGCGTACCTCGGGGGCGCACGGTGCGACGAATAAGGAGCACCAAGTCTGTGCGCGCCGCCGAGTGAGTGAGGCGGCCGGGTCCCCGTTGAGGATTTCGATGAGCCGAGAACGAAGCTGGCAGACTTTTTCAGCCTCCTGCCAAAGTCATCAATAGCATTCGACCATGAAGACTGCCAACATCTGTTTTCTCTGGCACATGCATCAACCGTA
>DASQFV010000012.1:0-3585 GCA_035632975.1 Nitrospiraceae bacterium | reverse complement strand
GGATGTCGAGAACATTGGGGTGGCGCCCGACATCGAGGTGGAATACACACCGGCTGACGTGATCAAAGGTCGCGATCCGCAGCTCGAAAGGGCGGTTCAGGAAGCCCTGAAGCTGCTTGAGCAGAGCCCTGTGCGGCGAGTGCCGCGCCCCGCACCAATCAACCGGGTGTCGAAGGATCGGGAGAAATAGATTTGTCAGCGATCAGTGGTCAGTGGTCAGTGGTCAGTAGTCAGTGGTCAGTGGTCAGTTGCAACGGACAACGGACTACTGACCAGTAGAAAAGGACAAATGAATAAAGCGATTACAGTGTTATGTCGCGCGCTCGTAACGCTGGTCTGCCTCACAACCCTCGCGCCCATCCATGCGCAGCAATCGGAATCGCTCTTCGCCCGCAGCGAGATTATGATCCCGATGCGCGACGGCGTGCGTCTCTACACGCAGGTGTACACACCGACTCAGGCCGCCGAACGGCTTCCGATCCTGTTTCTCAGGACTCCGTACGGGATCGGCGACTTAAGCTCGGCGCAACTGGCGGCCGCGCTCCCGGAGCTAACGGCAGACGGGTACGTCTTCGTCCGCCAGGACATCCGCGGCCGGTTCAAGTCGGAGGGGCAGTTCGTCATGCTCCGACAGCCGCGAGATCCAAAAGACAAGCGGGCGATTGATGAAAGCACCGACACCTACGACACCATTGAGTGGCTGCTCAAGAACACGCCCAACAATAACGGACGTGTTGGCATGGCTGGTACAAGCTACGGTGCGTGGCTAACGGTGATGGGAATGCTCGATCCACACCCGGCGCTCCAGGCCGTCGTCCCGCAAGCCTCACCCGCCGATATGTGGATGGGGGACGACTTCCACCACAACGGCGCATTCCGGTTGAGTTACGGCTTCGAGTACACGTACATGATGGAATCGTCGAAAGAAATTTCTGCCGTCTCTTCCGTCATCGATCGCTATGACGCGTACGAGTGGTATCTGGATCTCGGGCCGCTATCGAACGTGAATGCAAAGTTCTTCAACGGTCGACTCCCCACCTGGAACGACTTCGTGAACCACCCTGACTACGATGCGTTCTGGAAGCGGCAAGGCTTCGCTCCCTGGCTGACTCGTGTGACGGTGCCTACGCTGAACGTGGCCGGATGGTGGGATCAAGAAGATTTTTATGGCCCGATTAAGATCTATGAGCTGCTTGAGCGGCACGATTCGGCTAACAAGAACTTCCTCGTCGTCGGTCCCTGGAATCACGGCGGATGGTCCAGAGGCGATGGGCAAAAGCTCGGACGCATTGAATTTGGCAGTGCGACAGCGCAGCACTATCGGCGCAATGTGATGGCGCGGTTCCTGGCGTACCATCTGAAGGGGAAGGCAAGTCCCGACCTCCCCGAGGCTCTGACGTTCAGGACCGGAGCTAACGAATGGGTAAGGCACGACACTTGGCCGCCGAAACGCGATGTTGTTGGGCGAAAGCTCTACTTCCAAGAGAAAGGAAAGCTGGCGTTCGAACCGCCACCCACCAAGGGCCAGCCGGCCTTCGACGGCTACATCTCAGATCCCGCGAACCCCGTCCCCTATCGTCCACGTCCGATTGAGCTGAACTCGGGATGGTCGACGTGGTTGGTCGAGGACCAGCGCTTCGTCGATCATCGCCCCGACGTGCTCGCGTGGGTGACCGACCCGCTTAAGGATGAGGTCATCGTTTCCGGGAAGATCGTGGCCAACCTCTTCGCGTCTACCACCGGCACAGACAGCGACTGGATCGTGAAACTAATCGACGTGTACCCGGAGAAATACGCGGCCGATCCGAAGATGGGCGGCTACCAATTGATGATCGCCGGCGAGGTATTCCGTGGTCGCTACCGCAAGAGCTTTGAGAAACCTGAGCCGATCGCGGCAAACTCAGTGCTGCGCTACCAGATCGGATTCCCGGCCAACGACCACGTCTTCAAGGAGGGGCACCGGATCATGGTGCAGGTCCAGAGCAGCTGGTTTCCGGTGATCGATCGCAATCCGCAGAAATTCGTGCCGAACATCTTCCTCGCGAAAGAGTCGGATTTTCAGCGAGCGACCCAGCGAGTGTTCCGCTCGGGCCAGTACGCGTCGTACATCGCGATGCCGGTGGTGGAGACGAAGTGATTAGGTAAATTCGAGAATGAAGCAAAAGACAAATCTGATGACACGGCGCGAGGTGATCAAGCGAGCCGCAGTCGCCAGCGCGGGCGCGCTCGCCGCGCCGATCTTCAATCGCAGCCGCTATCGTCTGTTCGCTTATTCGCCTGCCACATACTCGGCACGGGCGATCGAGTTGATGAAGCGGGCCACCGTGGTAGACATGCTCAGCCCATTCGTCATTAGCCCCTCGAAGGGCGCGAAGTGGTTTTCAAATCCGGACAGCTTCACCGCAGCCGACCTCCAGAGATTCAAGGACTCGGGCATCAACATCTTTCACATCGCCGTCGGGACTGGCGGACGTGACGCCTACCTCGGCACGCTGAAGTTCATTGCCGCATGGAACAGTTTTTTGTCTAACCACGACCAGCACCTGATGCGTGTGGACAGCCCTGCCGATCTCGATCGAGCGAAAGGCTCAGGCAAAGTGGGTGTTTTACTCGGCGTGCAGAATTCCGAACACTTCCAAAGCGCGGAAGATGTAAACTTCTTCCACGGCCTCGGCCAACGTGTGTCTCAGCTCACCTACAACACGCGCAACCTTATCGGCAACGGCGCCACTGAGCGTCGCGACGAAGGCTTAAGTGACTTCGGCATTTCGATTGTCGAGCGGATGAACAAGGTTGGGATGACCGTGGATGTTTCACACTGTGGCGACCGTACCACCCTCGACGCATTTGAGGTTTCGAAAAAACCCGTCCTAATCACCCATTCCAATTGTCGTGCGCTTGTTCCCGGCCATCCTCGCTTGAAGACCGATGAAGCGATCAAGAAGATGGCGGCGAACGGCGGCGTGATAGGGATCACGGGCGTGCGTATGTTCGTGAAGTCTGACGAGCCTACGACCGTAGAGCACGCGCTCGATCATTTCGATCATGTCGTGAAACTGGTGGGCGTCGAGCACGTGGGCGTCGGCAGCGACATGGACCTGGACGGCTACGACGACATGCCGCCGGAAGAGAACAAGAAGTTGCGGGCCGCGTACAAGGGCAGCTACGGCTTTCGTGAGAAACTCGATATCGAAGGCTTGGATCACCCGCAGCGGATGTTCGATCTGACCGAAGGGCTGATCCGACGGAAGTATAACGACAAGGACATTGAATTAATCCTGGGCGGAAACTTCAAGCGGGTGCTCGCTCAGACCTGGACAGTCTAATCCGGATTATTCATGAAACTCCATGTCATTCCAGCCTGCGTAAGCAGGCGACAGCATAAAGCCTGGGGCGTGAGCCCCGGGAAAGCAACGAAGATGAGCATCAGCCCGTGTAACGGGCGGCAGGTGCGCCTGAGAGCGCGTGTGGTCAGAGAGGTGCAAGTCCTCTTCAGGTATACGCTCTCCGGCCTGTAACCAAATGCAACTGCGTCGCCAAGAGGCGGGGTGGGAGGCAGCAGGAGGTGAACGACCAGTCCGTAGG
>DASQFV010000011.1:0-3606 GCA_035632975.1 Nitrospiraceae bacterium | reverse complement strand
GACCATCGAAGTTCTCGCGTACCAAAATAGTTTTTTAGTTTCCCGTTAACAACACAAGCAGAAGCCACCGTATTCTTGTTAGAATGGTCACCATCACTTCACCAAGGAGGGGCATTATGAGGGCAGCACATCGAATGATCGTCGGGGCCACCGTCTGCATGGCGATCGGGTTGGCCGGATGCGGAAGCACCGGCAGCTCCAGCGGGACCGGTTTTCTCTACAAGAACTACCCCGTCGCCGGCGGAAGTGCCGTGGCTGGTGAGGGCCGCACGGTTCTCTTCGAGGGAAAGCCCTTGGCCCTTTCGGGAACCGGCATTAAAGTCGGCGACTCCCTCAGAGAGGTGACGCTGACACAGACGGACCTGTCGCCGATCGCCCTCACCGACACCAAGGGCAAGGGCAAGGTCAGGATCATCAGCGTCGTGCCGTCGCTCGACACCCCGGTGTGTGAAGAGCAGACCCATTATCTAAGCGAGAAGAACAAGGGCCTCGACAAGATGGTCGAATTCGTGACCATAAGCGTCGACACCCCCTTTGCACAAAAACGATTCGCGAAGGAAGCCAAAATCGCCAACGTCACCTTCCTCTCGGACTATCGGGATGCCGAATTCGGGAAGGCCCACGGACTATTTATCGATGGCCCCCACATCCTGGCTCGTACGGTCATGGTGGTCGACGCCAACGATACTGTGCGGTATCTGCAAGTCACGCCTGAACTGACACAACTGCCGGACTTGGATGAGGCCTTCGCTGTCGCCAAGTCATTGATCACCGCAAGCTAGCAGAATGCTGAAAAAGTCCGCCAGCATCGTTCCCGCTTCGCTGAGAGGCTCCCCGTACCGAACAGAGTACGACTTGGCTCTCAGCTCGCTGCGGCATTGCCTGCGGAGCGGCGCGTCTTAGCGCGTCGGGGCTGGGCGGGTGAGAACCGTGGCCTTTTTGAGCATCCTGCGAGGCGTTCCTCTTTTGCCCCAGACGTGCAGGCCATCGAAGTTCGCTGTGCCAAGACGATTTTTCACACCCGGCTAGGACGAAGAAAGTCTGGGGTCGAGGTTGAGGCAAGGCAAGAAACCTGATGGCTCAATATGATCTTCTCGTCATAGGGACCGGACCCGCCGGCCAAAAGGCTGCGGTCCAAGCCGCCAAGCTCGGCAAGAAAGTCGGCATCATCGAGCGCAAAGAAGTCGTCGGCGGCGTCTGTACCAACACCGGCACCATCCCTAGCAAATCTCTCCGCGAAGCGGTCCTGTATCTCTCGGGGTTCCGCCAGCGCACCCTGTATGGAGCCGAATATCGCCTAAAAAAAATGATCACGATCGAAGATCTCGCCTTTCGCGCCAACCACATCATCAAGAACGAAATTGAGATCGTGCAGAACCAGATGGCGCGCAACGGCATCGATCTGATCTTCGGAGAGGCTCGCTTCGTCGATCCTCACCGGCTCGCCATTCAACAAGCCGGCACGTCGACTGAACATCATGCGCAAGTGATCATCATCGCCGTCGGGACCAAACCCGCTCGGCCGGACGAGATTCCCTTCGACGACGACACTATCATCGATACCGACGGCTTCCTCACGCTCAAACACATTCCGACATCGATGGTCATTGTCGGCGGCGGCGTGATCGGCACAGAGTACGCGTCGATCTTAGCCACGATGGGCGTGCCGGTCATTCTGATCGACAAGCGACCGCGTTTGCTGGAATTTGTCGACGCCCAGATCATCGGCGCCCTGCAACAGCAGATGACAGACATCGGCGTCACGCTCTGCCATGAAGAAGAAGTGGTCGCGATCCGGAAAGAGGCAGATGGACAGGTCACGGTCTCGCTGACGCACCGACCACCGATCACCACCACGACGCTCATGTATGCCATCGGCCGCATCGGCGCTACAAAGGACTTGAACCTGGAGGCCGTCGGAATCACGCCGGATGCGCGAGGCCGCGTGCCCGTAAACAACCATTTCCAAACATCAGTCCCCCATATCTACGCCGCCGGCGACATCATCGGCTTTCCCGCTTTGGCCTCCACATCCATGCAGCAAGGACGCCATGCCGCCTGCCATGCCTTTGACCATCCTGACCACACCGACACGGACCTCCTGCCCTACGGCATCTATGCCATTCCAGAAATCTCCATGGTGGGGTGGAATGAGGAAGATCTGGCCAAGACAGCGACTCCCTACGCGGTGGGCATCGCACACTATCGGGAAATTGCCCGCGGACAGCTCATCGGCGATGAAACCGGCATGGTGAAACTGCTGTTTCATCGCTACACCCGCGCCCTTCTGGGTGTCCATGCTATCGGAGAAGGGGCCACGGAGCTCATTCACATAGGTCAGGCCGTCATGGCTTTCCAGGGGAAAATCGATTACTTCATCGACACCGTCTTCAACTACCCGACCCTGGCGGAATGTTATAGAGTTGCCGCGCTCGACGGCCTCAATCGTTTGCCGAGGCCCTGGCCACAGCCGACGAGAGACGTGAAACGTATCTTGTGAAACGTGAAACGCAAAACTATCTGTTGATCTGATGATCTGTCGATCTGATGAATTCCGGACGTTCAACAGATCAACAGATTCAGAACTTTCTGACGTTCTCTTACACAGAGGAGCGACATGTCGTTCTCGAACCATCTCCGTAAGCTGGCCCAACCGATATGGAACGCGCAGCTTACCCATCCGTTCGTCGTGGCGTTAGGCAAGGGGACCTTGCCGGAACGCAAATTCAAGTACTACATCCTGCAAGACGCAAGGTTTCTCGGCGACCTCGCCCGCGTGTTTTCTGCCGGAGCGCTGAGAGCACCGGATTCAGAATCGGCCCTTCGTCTGACGAAGCTCGCTGAAGAAACCATGGTCGTCGAACGAAGCCTCCACGAAGGGTACGGGTCACGGTGGAGGATGGGCGCCAAACAGATGTCGTCCGTGCCGATGGCGCCGACGAACTACGCTTACACCAGGCACATGCTCACCGTCGCCCATACAGGCTCGGCAGCGGAGATCACCGTCGTCGCCCTTCCCTGCGCCTGGATCTACTGCGTCGTCGGGCAGCATCTCTTGAAAGATGGCCCGCCGAAGAAGAATCATCCTTATCGAGACTGGCTCATGCTCTACGCATCTCCCGAATTCGCCGAGGTGCAACGCTGGATGCGCGAGAAAGTGGACCAGTGGGCCAAGACGGCAGGCACGGAGGAGAAACGGCGGATGGAAGAATCGTTCGTCATCAGCTCGCGGTATGAGTGGATGTTTTGGGAGATGGCGTGGAACGAGGAGACGTGGCCGGTGTAAGAGGGTGGGCCTGGGCAGGGAGGCTCTCTCCGCTTGAAGCCACAGAGCGCCGTTGACCGCTCTAGCTGCACCGCCGCTTGGTGACGAAAACTTGCCACACCACTTGCTTTGCAAAGGTGTGGCTTCGGACATTCGTCGCCATTGCCAAGGGCGGTCGCTTTGGCTCAGCAAGAGCGGTGGCCCAACGGCGCTCTGATCACGCTCCGAGAGCCTCCCTGCCCAGGCCCTAAAATAGGACACCGGCCGAAAGGGAGAGAATGGGGGAAAGAAATGAACGGGTCCTGACGCTGACCAAGCCCGTCCGTCCTCGCACCCCGCCC
>DASQFV010000010.1:0-6230 GCA_035632975.1 Nitrospiraceae bacterium | reverse complement strand
CGGAAGTTGATTGGTCTGTACGTCTGAGACAACAAGAGCACACCATGCAGGCTGCTCAAAAAGGCCGTCCAGCAAGGCCGCAGCGAGCTGTCACTTCATAAGGGGTGGCTGGGATGATCCCAACTGCGCGCGTCCAACGAGGGCCTTCTGAGGCCGCGCGTTGCGCGAGCAAGGGGATCGTCCCAGCCATCCCGCCCCCTTTTTCAGCATCCTGCAGGTTGCATCGTTTACTCGTGCCGAAGCACGGCCAGCGGCCGTTGACCGAGAATGCGGTAGGTGCTCGCAAAACCCACTATGAGCGTCAGCACCATCGTCAGGAGGAGGCCGATGCCAAGCACCCGTGGGTGTATGCTCCAGGGAAGATCGAACACATACCGCAACACGGCCCATGACAAGACACTTCCGAGCGTCAGCCCGATCAATCCGGAGACGATGCCCAGCAGGACGTACTCAATGGCAAAGGCGCGTGCGATTAGGCCACGGGTCGCGCCGAGCGCCTTCAGTATGACCGATTCGTAGAGACGCCGGTAGCGGGTCGCTGCGAGTGCCGCTGCCATGACCAACCCACCGGCAGCAACACAAAATAACGCCACCGCCCTGATCGCCAGCGAGAGACGATCGAGAACTCGTGCGAAACCATCGAGCACGTCGCCGATATGAATCGCGCTGACGTTCGGAAATGAGGCGACGACCGCCTGCTGCAACGGCACCTCTTCCTGTGGCGAGACCCGCACCGTCGCCACATAAGTAAACGGCGCCCCTTCAATCGCGCCCGGGGACAAGATCATGTAGAAGTTCGTCGAGAAATTTCCCCACTCGACTTTGCGAATACTGCTCACCGTTGCCGCTACCGTGGCCCCTTGAATATCGAACTCCACGATCGAGCCAATCGTGAGGCCCAAATGCATGGCAGCGTCTTCTTCCACTGAAACCTGTGGGGTCGAGAAGACCTGCCCAGGCTTCCACCATTCCCCTTTGACCAGCTGATTGTCTTTCGGTAGCTGGTCGAGAAACGTCAGCACATACTCCCGGGTGAAATACCACTGTTTTCCCCGCGCCTCTTTCCCTTCCGCGCGCTTCTCTTCCTTCTCCACTTCCTCTTCCGTCATGACGACATGACCATCGATCGCATGGAGTCGCGAGCGTACCAGCGGGGTGAGTTCAGGACGCGCTCGGTCGGCCTGCCGAGCGACCAATGACACGAACTCCTTTGATTGATCAGGCTGAATATCAATAAAGAAGAAAGTTGGGGCATCTGCCGGCCGATTCTCCTGTACTTGACGGAGCAACGCCTGTTCCACCAGCGACACCGTGACAATCACCATCACGCCGATGCCGATGGCGACCATGATCCCTGTCGCCTGGCTTCCCGGCCGTACGACATTACCCAGGGCATAACGGAGGCTCAACACGCGAGGCATCGGCATCCAGGCCAGCATTCGCACGAACACCCGCGCACAGAGAAAGAGGACCGTGATAGCGACAGACAATGCGCCGAGAAACAGGAAGCCGATCGACCACGAACCGGCTTGCCAGATTGAGAGTGCGCAGAGCCCGAGGATGATCCCTCCGGCCGTGCCGACATTCCATCGATCGGTGAGGCCCCATGTCACCCACCATCGTGATGGAAGCGCCTCATGCTCGAGCGTCGCCTGTTCCGCATCGCGCCGGAAGATCGCTCCTGGGTGAATGTCTCGAATCTTCAACAGGGGCCATAGGGTAAAGAGCAATGTCGATAACAGTCCCAGCAGCCCCCCTTTCATTAAGGGCCAAATGGAGGACCACGACAATTCTAAAGAGACACCTAATTGATCGAGGAGGTCGGACATGAACAGGTCTGCCATGAGGGGAGGCAGCCCTCGTTGGAGGGCAATCCCCAGCAGAATCCCGGCGAGACTCCCGACAGACCCCAAGAAGATTGCTTGCACCACATAGGTCAAGACGACGGTGGCCGAATCCGCGCCGACCGATTTTAGGATTGCGATCGTCCGCAACTTGTCCCGCAAGAACGCATGAATCGAGGTCCCGACCCCCAGTCCGCCGATGAACAACGCAGTCAGACCGATCAGCCCGAGATAGCGGGAGAGTTGGTCGAGAAATTGCCTCAACTGCGACTGGGCCGTGCGATAGCTGGATACACGCGCGGAATCTGCCGCCAGCCTGTCTCGTAGCTCGGAGAGGAGCGGCTCCAGCGGCATATCGGAAGCCGTCTTCACGAGATACCGTTCTCGCACCCGGCTTCCGGGCTTGATCAACTCCGCCGCCCGTAGTCCCTCCTGCGCAATCATCACTCGTGGGCCCAGGATGAAGGCATTGGCCATTCGATCCGGCTCGGTCCGCACGATGCCGGTGATCAGAAAATTCGCCTGACCGATCTTCAATCGATCCCCGATCGAGAGGCCCATCCGAATGAGCAGCGACTCCTGCACCACCGCCCCAAAACAGGAGTGTCCGCCGCAGCGGCGCTCATCCGGGTGGAGCAGGACATCCGGCGATTGCGCCGGGTCGAGTCGAATCGACCCGTACAGGGGATATGCCGATTCGACGGCTTTCAGTTCGATGATCTGTGTCGATTGGGTCGTAGAGGATCCGGGAATCGCGCGCGCGGCCATGGCGACAAGCTCGCTCACATGGGTGAAGACCATGTTTCGTGTGTTCAGCGAGTCCAACACCGTCTGTCCCGCGGGACTCAGTGGACGCGTCAGGCGAATTTCGAGATCGCCGCCTAATAGCCCCCGCGCCTCTTTCGTGACGGCGCGCTCCATATTCGTGCCGAAAAGGGATACCCCCACCAAGGCTCCGACGCCGATCGCGATACAGGCGAAGAAATAGAGAAAGTGCCGCCAGGCTCCCCTGGTTTCACGCCAGGCCATTCTGAATATGAAAGGATTCACAGGGGTGACTCTGCAATCCGATGGTCTGAATCGGTGAGGCGGTCGGATTCAATGCGGCCGTCTCGTAACTCAATCACGCGCTCCATCGAAGACGCGAGAGCTCGATCATGCGTGACGAGGACCAAGGTGGTGCCGTAATCGCGATGGAGAGAACGGAGAAGATTCATCACGTGCTGCCCCGTGGCCGAATCCAAGTTGCCGGTCGGTTCGTCGGCCAGCAGAATCGGTGGGTGACAGGCGAACGCTCTGGCCACTGCCACCCGCTGCTGCTCGCCCCCCGACAGTTGGACGGGATAATGATGCATCCGCTCTTCCAGGCCGACAGTCTGCAACAGATCCGTCGCGCGGTCCTGGGCCCTGCGTATCCCTGCCAACTCCAACGGCACCAGGACGTTTTCCAGAGCGGTGAGGGTGGGAATGAGATGAAAAGATTGAAAGATGTAACCGATCTGCTCTCGACGGTACCGCGCCAAGGCACTCTCGCGCATTGTCGAGATTTCCACACCATTCAACGTGATGGAGCCGGACGTGGGGCGATCCAGCCCAGCGATGAGGCCCAACAAGGTGGACTTCCCGCTCCCGGAGGGGCCGACGATGGCTACACGCTGCTTGTCGGGAATCTCAAGTGTGACGTCGTCGAGGATCGTGAGCTGATGGCCTCCGCCGGCCAACCGCATCGTCAGGTGAGACAGGGTAATCATATTGTTGATCAGACTCCCACAGTATCGTCCACGTCGGGCCTATATTATACTGGATGATAATGCGCCGCTCATGGATTCTCACAAAACTAATTTCCTGCCTCTGTCTCTCTTTGATTCTCCCCTTTGAGTATGGCAGCGACAGTGCGCACGCCTCTCCACCTTCATCGTCAAGCTCCCCAAAGAATCAAGTAATTGCTGAACGCCCCCGCATCGTCGCCTTCGGCAACAGCCTGACGGCCGGTTTAGGTGTGGCGCAGAATCACTCGTATCCCGCCCATCTGCAGCGGATGCTGGATGCAGCCGGCTATTCCTATCGAGTCGTGAATGCGGGAGTCAGCGGCGAGACGACTGCCGGAGGAGTCCGGAGGGTCCCCTGGGTCCTGAACAACAGGCCGGTGATCGTCATTCTGGAGCTAGGCGGCAACGACGGACTCCGCGGCCTCAGTCTGCATGAGACGAAAGCCAACCTCGAACGGATCATTCGACAACTCCAACAGGCCTCGGTCACCGTCGTGTTAGCGGGAATGAAACTTCCTCCGAATTATGGACAGGACTATACCGCGGGGTTTGAGACACTCTACCAGGCCTTAGCAAAGCAATATCGCCTGACGCTGATTCCGTTTTTTCTCGATGGCGTGGCAGCCTCGTCCTCGCTCAATCAGGCCGACGGCATTCATCCGACGGGAGAGGGCTATCGCCTGATTGTCGAGAAGGTCTTCCCAACGCTTGAGCCGCTGCTGGAGCGAACCCGATGAAGGTGCTCTAGGAAGAGCGGAATGAGGGCGATTTTCAAACAGCTTGATGTTGTGAAGGTTCCCCCGCAAGCATGGGCTTGCTGGCTTTCTACTGAGTCGATGGATTTCACCTGGTTCGGTTGTTTTTGAAGATTTTTAGCACAAATTAGCATAGATGATTCAGAAACCCTTCCTGGAAAGGGTCGCGTCTCTGTCGATTTGTCTTGGTTGACGGCTGGGCTGGAGAGGCATAGACTGACGTGATGCGAGTATATGCTCATCGCTCCTCTTCAGTTCTAGCCTGCACACTCGTCGTGCTCTTTTTTGCGCTGAGCTTCAATGCCTATGCCTGCCTTCTGCCGGTGAATGCCGTCACGCCCGCTGCAATGGCCACTGGGTGTGCAACTCCGGATGAGCAACCTGTCTCTCAGTACTGCGACGCGTTTAAGACTCTCGGTGTGCAGTCTGCCGATAAGCTCTCCCTCAACAGTGACTGTCAGGCCCTCTGTTCAGAAGACACCGCCTCGTTAGCACTTCTTGTCAACCTCACCTCACACAGCAGCTGCTTGTCCGATCATCCCACAGTCGGTCTTCCCAAGGATCTCCTGCTCAAGATTTCCGTGCTTCGCATCTGATCTTCCTCTCCCATACCTCATCATCGCTCCTGTGCCATCACGTGCGCCTTTCGACGCGGGGTTTCAGCGTCCGCCGTCTCCCCGTCTAGTTCTCTTGGCCACAAATGAGCAGAGCGTAGACTGGGCTTCGAACGTGTGAGAACTCTGGGAGGGTATCTCTATGAAACGGAATAGACGATCTCAGTGCATGACGGTCGCGTGCCTACTGCTGATGTTCTTCAGCAGCGGACTATTGTGGGCACAAGATGGCGACTCGGTGCTGCGCAACAACCTGATGTTGCCGGAATTGATCCAAGAGGTCCTGGCTCGGAATCCCGAACTTGTGGCGGCACGTAAACAATGGGAAGCCGCCACGAATCGGATTACGCAAGCACGGTCATTGGATGACCCCATCCTGTCCGTCCAGTTGTGGAACATCCCGCAACCCTTCAAGGCCACGCAAGCGGACAACAGTATCTTCGGTCTCTCACAGAATCTCCCCTTTCCCGGCAAACTCGCGCTCAAAGGCGACGTGGCGAGTCGTTCGGCCGAAATGACCGAGCAGGCGGTCCGCGCGAAGGAACTGGAACTGGTCACCCGCTTGAAGCAGGCCTATTACGATCTGTTTTTCGCGCAGAAGGCGGTCCAGATTCATCATGAACAGGTGGAGCTGGTCAGACAGTTTGTGGCGATTGCGAACGCGAAGTTCCGTGCGGGCAAGGGAAGCCAGGCCGATGTCCTCAAGGCCCAAGTCGAACTGTCTATGCTGCTCCAGCATCTTCCCGTCTTGGAACAGCGTCGGGAAACCGTCGAGGCGATGCTGAATACGCTGCTCGATCGGGCTCCCGCATCACCCTTAGGCATGGCGCAAGAACCCTCTCAACAGTCACTCGAGCAGCCCGTCGACGATCTCCACCGTCTCGCGTTAAACGACAGGCCTGAACTTAAAGCCGCCGAGCTGGATGTGCAGCGGAGCGAGCAGTCCCGCGCGCTGGCCAAGCGTCAGTACTACCCGGACTTCAACGTGGCGTTTCAGCGCTTTCAAAACTTTCAGGCCAACGACGGATTCGGCGCCTACGTGGCAATGAGCATCCCGTTCGCGTTTTGGACCAAGCCGAAGTACGACGCGGGCGTGCAAGAGGCAGCGGCAGCAGTCGCGGTCGCGCAGGCGCAGCAACATACCTTAGAAAACATGACCCGGTATCAGATCAACGATCTCTTGGCCAAGCTTAAGGCGACCAACCAGGTAGCCATGTTGTACCGCACCACCATCTTGCCACAGGCCGA
>DASQFV010000009.1:0-8849 GCA_035632975.1 Nitrospiraceae bacterium | reverse complement strand
GTCAAACGATTTCTTGCGCGATTGTCGTGTTCAATGAAGAACGGAACATTCGTGAAGCTCTCGACTCGGTCGCTTGGATGGATGAAATCATCGCAGTCGATTCCTACAGTATCGACAATACCGTTAAGATTTGCCGGGAGTTTACGCCGCATGTCTTCCAGCGCAAGTGGAATGGTTTTGGCGAGCAAAAAAACTTCTCGATCGATCATACTACATCAGAGTGGGTTTTTATTTTGGATGCTGATGAGCGCGTTAGCGACGATCTCCGTGCAGAAATCCAACGCGTGTTAGAGGCCTCCGACCAAGCAGGTCCGGTGGCCTATTCGCTTCCGAGGAAGAATTATTATTATGGGGAGTGGGTTCGATGGGGGGGGATATATCCGGACTATCAGCTCAGATTGTTCCGGCGTGGCGTCGGTCGATTAGATGATAGCGAGCCTCACAACAGATTTGTGTTTGAAGGCCTGCCCGGATATTTGATCAATGCGCTCGATCATTACACGGAACGTACAATCGGAGACCACTTCAAGAAGTTCAATAATTTTACGACATTGGCAGCGAGAGAGCGCGGGAAAACGAAGACGACGGTTCGATGGACGGATCTGACAGTGCGTCCGCTGTTTACCTTTTGGAAGTACTATGTTCGAAGGCAGGGGTTTCGCGATGGAGTGCGCGGACTCATTGTCTGTGTGTTCGCCAGCATGTACACCTTTGTGAAATATGCCAAGCTGTGGGAGGCAACCAGGCAGGCCGCCTTTCACCCGGACGCCAGGTAGTGGGTACACGAATTCTGTACGTGCATGGGATTGAAGCCATCGGTGGGGCGGAGCGCGACCTGATCTCCTTGCTGAAGACTCTGGATCGGGACACTTGGGAGCCGCATGTGGTCTGTCCAGGGACAGGCCCATTCCGAGATCTGCTCCACGCGATCGCCGTCCCCACTCATGCGCTGACCCTCCCTCCCTGGAGAAAACTCCGCTCCTTCTTCCAGCGCCGATCGGCGGCCCAGCGTTTGGGGGCGCTCGTGGATCAGCTCGATCCGGCCCTGATTCATGTGAACGATATCTGGTGGGTACCCCATACTGTGAGGGCGATCGCGAGTCGTCGGTCCAATCCCGTGCCGATTGTGGCCCATGTGAGACAGGAAATTGAGCCGGCGAAGGTGCAACGCTATTGGCTTGATCGTGTAGAAGCTGTCATTGCGATCTCTCGGCAGATTGAACAGTCGCTGATCGCGGGCGGGGTTGCAGTGAAAAAGGTCCGGACCCTCTACAGCGGCATCGATCTTTTCAAGAGACAGCTCACTCACGATGGCCAAGCGATTCGTCAGATGATCGGGATCCCGGACGGAGCCGTCCTATTAGGCACCATCGCCAACCTGTTTCCACGAAAAGGCTATGAAGTCATGCTTCAGGCCCTCCCTGCTATTGTGCGTGCTGCACCCACCGTGCATTACGTGATCGTGGGGACCGACGGTAGCGACTATGCCGATCGATTGAAGCAGCTCGCGCATGAGCTGAAGATTGCCGATCGCGTACATATCGTTGGTTTTCAGGACCCAGTTCAGCCGTTCTTGGCTTCCCTCGATCTGTATGTGCACCCGGCCCTCATGGAGGGATTTGGGATCGCGGTGGTCGAAGCGATGGCGATGGGGAAGGCCGTGGTCGCGACCACGACAGGGGGGCTTCCGGAAGTCGTGGCGCAGGGAGAGACTGGCTTGCTTGTTCCTCCGGGAGATGTGGAATCATTGGCCGCAACCGTGGTGTCCCTCCTACAGGACCGAGTCCGGCGAGAGCAGCTGGGTCGTAACGGGAGCGCGCGCGTGCATGAGCACTTTAGTCTCGATGCGTATGTTGCGAAGGTGGAACATCTGTATGGCCAGGTGCTGGCAGCACAGAAGGGGCGAGGATGAGAATCGGTTTTGATGCGAATCCGATGGTGGGCGATCTGGGCGGGGTGGGATGGCACAGCTATCACCTGCTCCGTACAATGCTGGCACAGCAAGAGGGAATCGACTTTGTGGCCTATGCCAAACCTGGCGCTGAGCAGGCTGACTCTGTGAGGGCGTGGCCGGGCGTTGAACGGCTCAAGTGGATAAACTCGAGCCGATGGGGGCTGCAGAAGCGGGGCTCGTCCGATCGGTTGGATCTCTATCATGGGACCAACTTTAGGATGCAGACAGTTGGGCGCTACGGCGGGGTCGTCACGATCCACGATCTGTGGCTGGACCGGAACCCGCAATACTCGAGGAAGATGTTGGGACAATGGCCCTCGTCGTTCAAGACGAGACAGACCGCGCTGCGAGCCAGAAAAGCCATCACGGTGTCCGAGTTTTCCGCTAGAGAACTCGTGGAACTCTATGGTTTGAAACGCGAGCACATCAGGGTGATTCCCAATGGAGTGTCGGAGGATTTTGTGCCACGTCGGGATGATCCGGCGATGGCGGAGTTGCGGAAACGGATCGGTCTGACCGCCGAGCACTATGTCCTATTTGTTGGAGGGGCAGACCCGCGTAAGAATCACCAGATATTTCTTGAAGCGGCGGAGATGGTGCGGAAGAAATTGGGATTGAGAATGTTGATCCTTGTCGGTTCGCCCATCCATCCGTTCGGGAACTATAAGGAGACGGCTCGAAGGCACAGCTTGACGGAAAAGGTACTCTGTCCAGGACGGTTGTCCACGAACGATCTGCAGTTGTTGTATTCCTCCACCGATCTGTTCGTCTTCCCCTCGTTGTACGAAGGGTTTGGGATGCCCGTGTTGGAAGCGATGGCCTGTGGGGCGCCGGTGCTCACATCCAATTCGACCGCGTTGGCTGAAGTGGCGGGTGACGCGGCGGTGTTGGCAGATTCCCGGGACGCGCGAGCGCTCGGAGAGGCGATGATCCGCGTGCTTGAGGATGAGCCGCTTCGAGCTGCCTTGAAGGTCAAAGGATTCGACCGTGTCAAGCAGTTTTCTTGGGAGCAGGCCGCGACTAAGACCGTCGCGCTGTACGGGGAGCTGTGCCATGGTGACCGTTAAACGTCAATCGTTAACCGTTGAACAAGAGGAAGGTAAGCTGGATGGTTCTTGCGGTTAACGATTCACGATGAACGAGCATGCGTAACATTTTGGTCATCAAACTCCGCTATATCGGTGACGTCTTGTTGGCGACGCTGACCGTGCGTGCCATCAAAGCTGCACGACCGGATGTCCGAGTCACGATGATAGTGAATCGCGGGACGGAAGACGTGTTGTCCGGGAACCCGGACATAGACGAGATCGTGATTCTCGACAAAGGATCTCTGGCAGCACAATTTCAGCTCATCGCCGGACTGCGTCGTCGGCGATTCGACACAGTGATCGATTTGACGGATGGAGACCGGGCTGCGTTTCTGAGTTGGATCAGCGGTGCACCGGTTCGAATTGGATTCAACGACGAGCATCGTTGGCGGGGTTGGTTCTACACACAGGTGGTCCAGTCTGCGCCAGGTGTGCAGCACCGGATTGACCGGGATCTGGAAGCCCTCAAGCCCATGAGCATCCAAGCCGACTCAAGGGATCCTCAACTTTGGCTGGCGCCGGAAGATGCGAACAGTGCGGATCAACTGTTGGATCAACTCGGCGTTCAGCGGTCGCAGTCGATTGTGTTGCTGCAGCCCGGCGCCCGGTACTGGTTCAAGGCCTGGCCTCCAGAGCGGTTTGCGGAGCTGGCCGATCGTCTCACGTCCCGGTATGGTTGTCAGGTGTTGATCGGAGGCAGCCGCCAGGAGGGCGATCTCGCGCAGCAGATTCAACAGATGGCGAAGAGTAGACCGATCAGCATGGCAGGCCGTACAACCATTAAACAGTTCGCGGCCATCGCTAAAAAGTCAGCGCTCTTCGTTGGAAACGATAGCGGCGCGATGCACATTGCCTCCGCAGTCGGCACTCCCGTGGTGGCCTTGTTTGGCCCGTCGAGCCCTCGCGAGTGGGGTCCTCGTGGCGGTCCTGTGGAGGTACTCTTTAAGAATCTCGATTGCCGCAGTTGCGTTCATTCAACCTGTACAAGAGGCGAGGAGAATTGCATGAGGTTAATTGCGGTTCACGAGGTGTTTGCTGCCGCCCAGCGGCTACTCCTCGCCGGGGAGCCGGACTGTGCGGCGGCCTCATGCCGCTCTTCAGATCCCTGTTGACCATGCGAGACGGGCGAGACTGGCGGGACGGGTTGATCTGGTACAGAGCAAATAAACAAGAGAAACCAGCCGGTCCTCGCGCTGGTCGCGCGCTATTCCGCCATTTCGCGGTGAAGGTCGGGCGGAGTATTTTCTGCTTGACAGGGGAGGGCAGCATGTTCATATTGTGAACGCGTTCATAGTTAATCCGTGTAAGTCATGGACTTACAAGGTCAACGAGACCTTCTCCTCCTGAGCGAGCTCGATCGAGATGGCGGGGCCACTCAACGCACCCTTGCCACTAAACTTGGTGTCGCGCTCGGTCTGACCAATCTCTATCTCAAGCGTCTGGCCCGTAAGGGTTTCATCAAGATTACGAACATCCCGCGCAGTCGAATCAGGTATCTCCTGACGCCACAGGGCTTCACGGAAAAGTCACGCTTGACCTATCTCTACATGCAGTACTCCCTCTCGTACTACCGTGATATGCGTACTCGGCTAAAAGAGATGTTATCGACGTTCGATGGCACTCATGACCAGCGGGTTGTGATCTACGGGACGACCGAGTTAGCCGAATTGGCCTATCTGTCGCTCCGAGAGATGAATATCGACTGTGTGGGATTCCTTGATGGAAGCTCGCGTGAGACGTTCCTTTCTTGCCCGGTTTCTTCGCCGAATAGGGTCGCTGGCTGGCAATTTGATCGGGTCTTGATCACTGATCTCGAGCATGCGGCAGCATGTGAAGAACAGTTGGTACAGTCGGGAGTGCCACGAGAGAAGGTACTGAGACTCGGCCTGCCCGAATGAGGCGTGGCGCTTCCGCGCGTAACTTGAGTTGTGTGTGGTGCGCGCGATGTGGATCTGTAAGTGAAAGGGCGGAGCTGTCTCCGAATCTGGTTTATTTCGTCGAGGAGGTTTGTTTGGTTTGTCTGGTTGGAAGAACCGGTGCAATTGATCAACAAATCCAAACCAACCAAATAAACTAGATAAAAGAAACAAACCAGATGAAATAAATAGACGAGATCGACCAGACAAACCGATTTTGCCATGAAGTTAACTCGTTTTGAGGAGCTCGATTGTTGGAAAGAAGCTCGACAGCTGACGCGGCAAGTCTACGAAGCCGTCGAACAGAACTCTGCATGGAAAAGAGATGCGCGTCTCTGTAGTCAGATTCAGAGCGCCGCGGGTTCGGTGATGGCCAATATTGCGGAAGGGTTTGTGCGTCGCTCGAACAAAGAGTTCCTGCAGTTTCTGTTCATTGCCATGTCGTCATCTGCCGAAGTTCAAAGCCATCTGTATATCGCGGTGGACCAAGGATATCTGTCCAAGGACGCATTTGAGTCGATTTACGCGCAGGCCGACAAAGCGGGGCGAATCATCTCTGGCCTCATCAAATACCTACGCACCAAACAAACCAAATCAACGAAATGAACCAGACCAACCAGATAAACCAGACAAACCAGATGAACGATCTTCACTGGTATGCCCTTCGGACTCGGTCACGCCACGAAAAGGTTGTGCGCGACCAGCTTGCGAATCAGGGCATTGAGCCGTTATTGCCGACGGTTAAGCGGCTGAGTCAATGGAAGGATCGGAAGAAGGAAATCGAGGTCCCTCTCTTTTCAGGGTATTGCTTCGTCCGCTTTACATCGGAGCAAAAGTTACCGGTGCTTAAGACGATCGGTGTGGTCGATATTGTTGGGGCCAGCCATTTCCCTGAGCCGATCCCCGACGAGGAGATTACGGCGCTCAGGACCCTCATGACGAGTGTGCTGCCCTACGATTCGCATCCTTATCTGCACGAAGGCATGCAAGTCGAAGTGGTTCGAGGTCCGCTGCAAGGAGTTCACGGAATTCTCCTGCGCAAAGAAAAACGCCACCGCTTGGTGCTGGGAGTCCGACTCATTCAGCAAGCGGCCGCGGTGGAGATTGATGTTGCGGACGTCGCCCCGGTCTAGCGGCAGCCTTGCCAACATCGTGCTCTTTGACACGCCGCACCATCTTGAGAACGCTCGATATTTTTTTGATGAGGCACTCCGCGTGCTGCAGCCTGGAGGCCGCGTCATTATCATGGACCCCTACAGCCCATCAGGGCTTGCAGTGTTGCACTTGGAGTTAGAACTCAAGAATGGATAAGATCTCGGGACTCCTCGATCGAGCGATCTGGTGGTCTCTCGTGGCCATGGTAGTGGTCATCCCACTTGCTGAGACGCCGAAGACCATTTGTTTCATCAGTGCGTTGGTGTTTTGGTTTGCAAAGATGGCAATCACACGCGATTTCAAAATCAAAATGCCGAGACTGGGTTGGTTCTTGCTCCCCTGGGTGGGCGCTAATTTTCTCAGTACCTTCAATTCAGAATGTGGGGTCAAAGGTGTTCGAGATGTGCTCACGTACGTTCCTTTTTTTCTTCTGATAGTTAATGTCGTCGATTCAGAACGAAGAATAATGCAGCTGTTCTGGGCCGTAGTCATCGGTATTGGCATTGGCGATGTCGCAGGTCTTTGGACCACGATCTCTGACGCAGTGCGCATCGACCCCCAATTGGATAGACTTCGTATCCTTTCACTTGGGTCGGCTGCGCCGTACCTGGTCATGGTTCTCTCGCTGATAGCGGGGCTTACGTTTCAGGTGCGTTGGACTCGTGGGCAGTGGGTGGTTCTCGGGATGACAGTGTCCTTATCGATTGTGGCCTTAATTCTTACTTATACCCGATCCATGTGGATTGTTTGTGTCGTTATCATGGTGATGTTTGCCGCGTTGCAAAAGACTTGGTGGCCTAGCGTGGTTGCGGCTGTTCTCGTTATGGGGTTGGGAGTAGGCCTTGCAACAAGTCCTGTAATTCAGGAACGTACGCGTAAGCTTACGGATTTGCATCGGGACTCAAGTCTCGTGGAGCGATATGAGATTTGGGGAGCGGCACTTAATATGGTCCGAGACCATCCTATGCTTGGAGTAGGTGCGAAATGTTTTGTTGTCCATAGTGAGCGCTATCATGTTCCCAATGGTCAGCGCCAAGCGCATAATCAGCTCATGAATGTCGCTGCGGAAACCGGGATGGTTGGTTTAATCTGTTTTCTGGTGTGGGTGGCGTACTACGCGGTGTTCTTGTTTAAGCTTAGACAGCTTCGCACAGGCACGATTTCTAGAGCAATGTGGCTTGCGGCGATGGGTAGTTTTGTTGTGGTGGCAGCCCATGGGATGGTCGATGCATCGTTTGGGTCCGAGCTTGCTCTCCTCTTCATGTTGATTACAGGTTGTCTCATTGCAGCGAAGGCATTGGAGGACTCACCTCTTGAAGGAAGCGCCCCCCTCTGAAGCAGGTTTCAAGTGTAGACTCTTCGTGAAAACGAGTGGGTAAATTGGATCTCGGCGGCCAACGTCGTAATTTAACCGGCTACTGATCGCCAAAACATACGTTGCCGTTCGCCAACAGGCATGGCGGTAGCGTGCCTGATCGGGAACAGGGCTTGTAGGGTTTTCATGAGATAGCGCAAAGCGCCCTCGGCAAGCATTATTGCGGAGAAAACAGGTATTTCAGGGATATGGAATGATTTTAGTAACGGGCGGGGCTGGGTTTATCGGTTCAAATTTTGTACTCGACTGGCTATGTCGGAGCGACGATCCCGTGATCAATCTCGACAAACTCACCTACGCCGGTAATCTGGAGAACCTTGCCGGCCTGCAAGGCGACACACGGCATACGTTCATACGTGGCGACATCGGCGATGCCAACTTGGTATCGAGTCTGCTCAACGAACACAAACCTCGCGCCGTCATTAACTTCGCTGCAGAGAGCCATGTGGACCGCTCCATCCACGGTCCCGGTGAATTTATCCAGACCAACATTGTGGGCACCTTCCACTTGCTGGAATCTGTGTGGGCTTACTGGAGTGGGCTGGAGGATAAAGCTAAAACCAACTTCCACTTCCTGCATGTTTCCACCGATGAAGTCTACGGCTCCCTCGAAAAAGACGCTCCGGCCTTCAAGGAAACCAACCGCTACGAGCCCAACAGCCCGTACTCGGCCAGCAAAGCGGCAAGCGACCATCTCGTTCGCGCCTACCATCACACGTACGGGCTACCGGTGCTCACCACCAACTGCTCCAACAACTACGGCCCCTTCCATTTCCCGGAGAAGCTCATCCCGCTGATGATCGTCAATGCCCTCGCAGGCAAGCCGTTGCCGGTATACGGTGACGGCCAGCAGATCCGCGACTGGCTGTATGTAAAAGATCATTGCAGCGCCATCCGCCGCGTGCTCGAAGCCGGTCGAGTAGGCGAGGTCTACAACATCGGCGGCTGCAACGAAAAACCCAATATCGAAATCGTCCACACTGTGTGTGCGTTACTGGACGAACTCCGCCCGCGCACTGATGGCAGGTCCTACCGCGGACAAATCGCTTATGTCGCCGACCGCCCCGGCCATGATCGCCGCTACGCCATCGATGCCAGCAAGATCGAGCACGAACTGGGCTGGAAACCTGCTGAAACCTTCGAAACCGGCATTCGTAAAACCGTGCAGTGGTATTTGGACAACCAGAGCTGGGTCAGCAATGTGCAATCAGGTGTGTACCGGACATGGATTGAGAAGAATTACCAAGGGCGTATCTGATGAAATTTCTATTGTTCGGTAAAGGTGGTCAGGTAGGCTGGGAGTTGCAGCGCAGTCTTGCGCCTTTAGGCGAGTTGATCGCGCTGGACGTTGATAGCCAGCA
>DASQFV010000008.1:0-29625 GCA_035632975.1 Nitrospiraceae bacterium | reverse complement strand
CCCGACTCGTCGGCAAAGCCGAGGGAGGCACTGTCGGGATTGCCGGTGTCGTTAAGATCGATTCGATAGTGCCCGCGGATTTGTTCCATCGCCACTTCAAAGGGAACGGCCTGGGGATACAGGTTGCCCGGGGCATGCGCGCCGCGCGTCAGGGTGCGGATCACGTCAGCCTGAGCGTACTGGACATTGGACACAATGTAGATCTCGGCAACGGCATGGTCCCCCAATTTATGGCCGGCCGTTGTGGCGGGCAGGAGATCGGTCAAGGTGCCGGAGAGCCGGTCATTTTTAAACCGCTTCAAGAGTCCGGCGACTTGGCTGTCTGTTGCTTCTGGGGGGACAGTGAGACTGATGGCATTCATGTCCGGGATGGTTGCGTGGACTTTGAAGAGTACTGGCGCCGCTTCGGGATCTTCGATGATCGGTCCGATTGGTCCTTCTGTTCCGGCGACTTGTTTGTTCTTTGAGCTGGGCACGATGAGGAACACAAACAGCCAGAGTCCCAACAGAATGCCGAAGATCACGATGAGGGGGTGAATTCCGGCACGCTTGCCTTCTTTGTAGGGATGTGGCCCATCACTCATGACGGGATTCCTTGGTGAGCGTTGCAGGACCCTGCTTCTTGGCTTCGTCCCACAGCCGATCCATTTCACCAAACGAGAGCTCTCCAACCGCACGGCCCGACGCGGCCGCCTGGGCTTCGATGAAGTGAAATCGTTCAACAAATCGGTTGGCGGCTTGGCGCAGGGCGTCTTCTGGGTTCACTTTGATGAAGCGTGCGAGATTCACGAGTGAAAACACCACGTCGCCGAACTCCGCGACGATCTGAGCTTGTCGAGCCGTCGCGGCACCGCCGTCGGGCGCTGTCTGGTTCGAGGCGGGGGCTCGGATCGCGGCGCGGAACTCCTGGATTTCTTCCTCAATCTTGCCGAGAACCTGATCAAACCCTTTCGCGTCGTGAGTCCAATCAAAGCCGACGCGTGAGGCGCGGGCTTGAAGTTGGTAGGCCCTCAGAAGAGCCGGCAACGTTTGCGGCACGCCGTCGAGCACCGAGTCTGGCCGTCCGGAAGCTTGCCGTTCCGTGCGTTTGATATCTTCCCATCGTGCGACCACCTGGTCGGCGTTCATCGGAGTTGTGGTTGCAGCCTCATTTCCAAACACGTGGGGGTGCCGTCGAGTCAGCTTATCGGCCAGTTGCTCAAGCACGTCCTCGATGGAAAAGCTGCCGGCCTCTGAAGCGATCTGACTGTGGAAGAGCACTTGTAGAAGCACATCGCCGAGTTCCTCCGGCAGCCTAGTCCGGTCCTGCCGGTCCAGGATTTCTAATACCTCGTAGGCTTCTTCGAGAAGATAGGGTTTCAGCGACTCATGCGTCTGCTTGCGGTCCCAGGGGCATCCGTTCGGCGCGCGCAACGCTGCCATCAAGTTGACCAGTCTGTGAAATCGTTCAGACATCGCCATCCTTATCGTGATTCAGGGGTTGGGCGCCTATTATACCCGGTTCTCGACAGGCTTCAATCGGCTACGCGGCTTGCGCCTCTCTAGGGCCTATGATAGGGTACTGTCGCTGCATCTGGAGCGGGGGAAAGGCCTGTGGCCGCAGAACAAGAAGAAGGATTCGTCGTTCGGGATCGGCGGGGCGGGAGTGGACTAGACCGTCCCTATGCCACTGCGCCAGCCGCGGCGGAGGCGCCGCCCCACCAGCAGACGGCACCCTCTGACCAACCCAAGGATTCGGGAATTCCCGTCACCTTTTCATCCTTCGTCATTTCTCTGGGCAGTTCCTCGCTGATGTTGATGGGGGAACAGCTGGATCCCCAGCAGCCTCCGATGCCGCCGAATCTGCCGCAAGCGAAAGACATTATCGATTTGCTCTCGGTCTTGGAAGACAAGACCACAGGCAATCTTACGACGGAAGAACAAGCGGTGCTGCGGGATATGCTCTACGCCCTTCGGATGAAGTACGTGAGTTTGTCTGCCAAGTAGTAGTACCTCCTGCCGCCCGTCGACCCCAGACGTATCTGTCAGCCACCATGATTCATGCGACGTGGGGAGATGCTCTCCTGATTCGGTGATAATCGGGGATGCCGGATGTGAATGATATCAAGAAGGACACAGGCCCCCATCCCTGGACAAAGGCGGACCGTGGTTCCGTGACCGGGGTCGCGCCGCCTCTTGCTGGGGCCGGGCGGTCTTCGTGGCTATCCGGGCCTACTCCCGAGCCGGAACGCCAGAAGATGCATCTACGGCCGGTCTGGATCGTCCTCATTTTTCTGCTCCCCTGTCTGGCGCTGACCTTTTACTTTTCCCAGATCGTGGCTCCGGGTGGCGAGGACACGGATTCCTTTCTGCCGACGACCAGCTACGCGTTCGTGCTCCTCCTCCTCAACCTTGATCTGATCGGGTTTGTCGTTCTGCTGCTGCTGCTCTCCCGCAACATCATCAAGGCCTATTTCGAACGGCGTCATCGACTATTTGGGTCGGGATTTCGGACAAAGTTGGTGGCGGCCTTCATCGGGTTTTCGCTCATTCCGACCGTGCTCCTTGCGCTGGTCGCGAGTGGACTGGTGAATAAGGCCGTCGATGTGTGGTTCAGCGATGAGATTGAGCAGGTCATGCGGGATTCGTATGACGTGGCGCGGATGCAGCATGCCGGTCACATTACCCTGGCCGTGAACAGTGCCAGAGCCATCAGCCATGAAATTTACCGGGAAGACATGTTGCTGGCGGCACAGCGCGATCTGCTGGTGGCCGCGATGGCGCGCAAGCGGGCTGAATTCGGCGTGGCAGGAATTGAAGTGTTTTCGGCCAAAATGGAAACGCTCACCAAGGCGCTGGATCTCGACGTGCCCTCATCGGCTCTCGATCTACCGATCGGCCAGCTGGTGCTCCAAGTGATCAACGGGAAGCAGGAAGTGAATGCGGTGCAGGAGGCCCCAACCGGGCGCTTGGTGCGGGCTGCCGCCCCTATCGCGGCAAGCGGGCGTGGTGGTGAGATCGGTGGCGTGGTGGTGGTGGAGGCCTACGTGCCTGAATCGTTGCTGGCGAAAATGGAAGGGATCGGCCATCAGTACGACGAGTATAAGCAGACCAAAGCCATGAAGAATCCCATTAAGGCCGGGGCCTATCTCTTCGTCGCCGTCATCACGGTGCTTATTCTGTTCGGGGCAACCTGGTTTGGGTTTTATGTCGCGCGGGGGATCACGGTGCCGATTCATCAGTTGGCTGAAGCGACGGAGGCCATTGCCCAAGGAGACCTGTCCGTCCGGATCGAGGCCAAGGCGACCGATGAAATTGGCACATTAATCGATTCATTCAACCGTATGACATCGGATCTGCAGGGGAGTAAGTCCGAGATCGAAGAAGCCAATATCTCGTTGCGCCACAGCAATCTTGAGCTTGATCGCCGCCGTGCCTACATCGAGACGGTGGTCGAGACAATCGCCGCGGGTTTGCTCTCCATCGATAAGAACGGGCTGATCACGAATTTCAATCCGTCCGGTGAACGGATCCTTGGGCTTGCGGCGGATCGATTTCGTAGCAGACCGGCCAATGAGGTGTTCAAAGAGTTTAGACTCGATCTGTTCCAGACGGTTTATGATCGGATGTTGGCCGATCAGCGCGATACGCTGGCTCTCGAGGGTCCGATGGAGATCGACGGCAGATTCTTGACCATCGGGCTTCATGGGTCGCGTATGAAGGATGAAGCGAATAAGGACCTCGGTATCGTGCTGGTGTTTGAAGATCTCACGGAGTTGATCAAGGCGCAAAAAGTGGCGGCGTGGCAAGAGGTGGCGCGGCGGGTGGCGCACGAGATTAAGAACCCATTGACGCCCATCCAATTATCCGCGCAACGTTTACGGAAGAAGTATTTTGAGAAGTCGCCGGATTTCGAGACGGTCTTTGACGAGGCGACCAACCTGATCGTCAACGAAGTGACAAGTCTCAAACATATGGTCGACGAATTTTCGAAGTTTGCCAGGCTGCCGACTCCGCAAATGGCGCATCAGTCGCTCCACGATGTGATCAACGAAGTCACGACGCTCTATCGAGGGGCCCACAAGGATGTGGAACTGATCGTGGAGTTGGACGAAGACCTCCCGTCGCTCAATTTCGACCGAGAGCAGCTCAAGCGGGTGATGGTCAATCTGCTGGACAACGCGATACAGGCGATGCAACAGAAGGGGCGGGTGTGGCTCTCGACTAAGTATGATACGAAGCGTCGGCGGGCCGTGGTGAGCGTGGCGGATGAAGGCATGGGCATCGCGCCGGAAGACCAGGAAAAGCTGTTTGTGCCATACTTTACGCGGAAGAAGACGGGAACGGGGCTGGGATTGGCGATTGTGCGGCGCATCATTACCGATCACGAGGGGCAGATTCAGGTCAGCCAGAATCAGCCGAAAGGGGCCATATTCACGTTCGAATTGCCGGTCTAACCACGTCAGAGGCGGGGGGTGAGGCGGCGAATAGTATTGCTGCTCAGGGACCCCTTACGCCTGACGTTTAACGCCTAACGGAGCGCTATGTCTGCATCGATTTTAATTGTGGATGACGAAGAGCCGATTCTCACATCCTTGAGCAGCATTCTGCAGGATGAAGGTTATGAGGTGGCGGTGGCCAAGGGTGGCGTGGAGGCATTGCGCGTCTACACCGTGGATCCGCCCGACCTCATGCTCCTCGATATCTGGATGCCGGAACTGGATGGCATGGAAACCTTGCGCCGGGTTCGTGAGCTGGTGCCGACGGCACAAGTGATGATGATGTCCGGGCACGGGTCGATTGAAACGGCAGTCAAGGCGATCAAATTGGGAGCGTATGACTATATTGAAAAGCCTTTGTCGCTCGAGAATGTCACGCTGCGCGTCAAACATGCCTTGGACCAATACCGGTTGGAACAAGAGAATCGGACGCTGCGGACCACGGTCCAGAGGAAGTTCGAGTTGGTGGGACAGTCGCCTGTGATGCAACAGTTGCGGCAGCTGATTGAGACGGCCGGACCGACCAATAGCCGCGTGTTGATCGGAGGGGAGAACGGGACAGGGAAGGAACTTGTCGCCCGTGCGATCCATCAACAGAGCACACGGGCCGGTCGGCCTTTTGTGGCGGTGAACTGTGCGGCCATCCCGGAGACCTTGATCGAGAGTGAGCTGTTCGGACACGAAAAGGGCTCCTTCACCGGTGCGACCTCGATGAAGCGCGGGCAGTTCGAGCAGGCGGACGGGGGCACACTGTTTCTGGACGAAATCGCCGACATGAGCTTGAACACCCAGGCGAAGGTATTGCGGGCGTTACAAGAACAGCAATTCACTCGTGTCGGTGGGACCAAGCTCATGAAGGTCGATGTTCGGGTTTTAGCCGCGTCCAATAAGGATTTGCTCAAGGAAATTGAGAAAGGCACGTTTCGCGATGACCTCTTCTACCGGCTCAGCGTGGTGCCGATCATCGTGCCGCCGCTCAGGGAGCGTCGGGAAGACATCCCGCTGCTCATTCGCCACTTCATGAAGGTCCATGCGGAAGAGCAGGGGTTGCGGATGAAAGAGATCTCGCCGGAGGCGATGGCGGTATTTCAACAATATGACTGGCCGGGGAATATTCGAGAATTGCGGAACCTGATCGAACGATTGATGATCATGGCGCCGGGATCCGTCATCGATTCAGCACTAGCGGGCCTCTCGTTGCAGGCGCGTCCGGTTGGGCCGGCGTCCCAGTCTGCGACTCCCGCGGCCAACCCACTCTTCACGCAATCGTATGACTCACTCAGGGACGCCCGCAATGCGTTTGAAAAGGAATATATCGGGCGAAAGCTGCGCGAACATCATTGGAACATTTCTCGCACGGCTGAAGAGTTGAAAATCGAGCGGAGTCATCTCCATCGGAAAATCAAGTTGCTGGATGTGGAGATGCGGCCGGAAGCGTAGTGGATGGGGACTGATTATCTCCTGTGCTCGCGCAACGCGCGGCCTCAGAAGGATGGGAGGGGAGCCGCCAGACTATCCTTCTTGCTCGCAGAACGCGCACGATGAAGCTGTGCTCGTTCGATGCGCGCAGTGAAGGACAGTCCGGCGACTCCCCTGGGCGAGAAGGTGTGATGGTGCAGGGAAGAAAACAGGAGGCCCTCGCCTGGGATAATGGCACGTCTCGGCGTGCCAGTGGGTGGGCGGGTGAGAAAGTTGCGCGCAGTGGAAGACAATCAGCCCCCATCCTTGAAGAGATAGCGAGCAAGCTTGGAAGGATCAATTAGATGGATGGTGATCGCTCGATGCGCGCAGTGGAGACCATCCCAGCCGCCTCGCGTAATGGGATGTGGGTAAAGAGTTGTGGCCATCCCTCGAATAGTCCTGGTGCTTGTGCGTTGACCTCTGCGACAGCCCTCCGCTAAGATGCGCCCTCCTATGACAACCTATCGAGATGCCGGAGTCGATATCGACGCGGGCGACGAGTTCGTCGACCGTATATCACCACTGGTAAGATCCACGTTCCGCCCGGAAGTCCTGACGGACCTTGGCGGGTTCGGCGGATTGTTTCGGCTGCAGGCCCATCGCTATGCCGAACCAGTCCTCGTCTCCGGCACTGATGGAGTCGGGACGAAATTGAAGATCGCCTTCCTCACGGATCGCCACGACACCGTCGGGATCGATCTGGTGGCCATGTGTGTGAACGATATCGTGGTCAGCGGGGCCGAACCGCTGTTCTTCTTGGATTATTTCGCGACGGGAAAGCTTGCCGTCCCCAAGGCTGAGTCCGTGCTCAAGGGGATCGCCGAGGGCTGTCGCCAGGCTGGCTGCGCCTTGATCGGCGGGGAAACCGCCGAGATGCCCTCCTTCTATGCGGAGGGCGAATATGACCTGGCAGGGTTCGCCGTCGGAGTGGTGGATCGACCCAAGATCATCGATGGCCGCAGCATCGTGCCAGGCGATGCCCTGATTGGATTGGCCTCAACTGGCCTTCACAGCAACGGCTATTCGCTGGCACGTCGTGTCTTGTTGGATCAGACGAAACTCAGCGTGACCAGTCGCCTGCCTGAGCTCGATCAACCTCTGGGAGACGTCCTGCTGACTCCGACCCGAATCTATGCCAAACAGATCCTCACATTGATCCAGGAATGTCCCATCAAAGGCATTGCTCATATCACCGGCGGCGGCATTACCGAGAATCTCCCGCGAGTGTTTCCCTCTGGCGTGCGCGCGCAGGTGCGGCGGAGTGCCTGGTCCGTGCCGCCTATTTTCCAGGCAATCGCCCGGCTTGGACAGGTCGAGCGGGAAGAGATGTATCGCGTCTTCAACATGGGGATCGGGTTGATTCTCGTAGTGCCGGCGTCAGCCGCCCACGCCGTCGTCGCGCGCGCCACGGCGTTGGGCGATCCGGCTTGCCGGATCGGGACCATCATGTCATCGTCCGGCGACGTGCCATTGGTGGAGTATGTCGACTAAGCGGACGGACGCGCTTCGTGTCGCCGTGTTGGCATCCGGGCGCGGATCAAATCTTCAGGCGGTCATCGATGCGATCGAAGCGGGGACGGTTCAGGCGAAGATTGTCGCCGTCATCAGCAACAAGAAAGAGGCCCCGGCGTTAGAACGAGCCCGTCGACATGGACTGTCCGCCCTCTTCGTCGATCCAAAATCCTATACAGGCAGACCCGATAGTCGTGAAGCCTACGATCGTGAGCTGCTCGATGTGCTTCGGCGGCACGATGTGGAATTGGTGTTACTGGCCGGGTACATGAAGATCGTGACAAGGGTCCTCGTGGAGGCCTTTGCGAATCGCATGATGAACATCCATCCGTCCCTGTTGCCCTCGTTTCCCGGGTTGGATGTGCAAAAGAAGGCAATCGAGTGGGGCTGCAAACTTGCCGGATGTACGGTGCACTTTGTGACGGAAGGCGTCGATGAAGGGCCGATCATTCTTCAAGCGGCGGTTCCGATTCTCGATGAGGACACCCCCGACACATTGACCGCTCGGATTCTTGAGCAAGAACACAAGATCTATCCCCGAGCGGTCCAGCTTTTTGCCGAGGGGCGTTTGCAGGTTGAGGGTCGGCGCGTGTTCATCGAGGCTGGGAAGCCGCAGGGTGAGTCAGTGATCAACCCGTCATAACGCTGCGCGCAGACAGGATGAGGTAAAGGCTGAGGTTCAGCGAAGAGGATCCTATTTTCTCAGCCTCGACCTGGATTGCAACCTGTTTCGGATAGAGACTCAGGAAACGGTTGTGTATAATGCGACCGATGGTGAGACACTCATCTCATTGGTTGAACGATGGCAAGTGGGGGGCTAGCTCAGTTGGGAGAGCACTACGTTCGCAACGTAGGGGTCGGGGGTTCAACTCCCCTGCCCTCCACCAAAATTCTACACATTGAACCCCAGACCGGAGGTTTCGAAGGGGGTGTGCCCCCTTCGCGGGGAGCATGCGAGGGGGCTGGCCCCCTCAGCAGGAGCGGGGAGGAATGTCTCAGAGCCGAACCTGCGACGGAGGGCGGTTCAACGCCCCTGCCCTCCAGCACCGGGGATAAAACGCCACGCCACTCGCAACTCATCTACAGATAAAGAGTTGGGCAACAAGACCTAATCGGAAGCTGCACCATGAATCCCACTCTTGTCGGCATGATCGTGTTTGCATGCACGTTTGGGGGCGTGCTGCTCGGAATGTGGTTGCGCACCGCCTTGCCAGAGCATCACCTCAATAATGAGTCGAGAGACACGGTGAAGCTTGGCGCCGGGCTCATCGCCACCATGACCGCGCTTGTTCTTGGCCTCGTCACTGCCTCCGCCAAGAGTTCTTTTGATAATGTGAACACATCAGTGAAACAGACCGCCGTAGACATCCTCACACTCGACCGCATCCTTGCTCGCTACGGGCCCGAGACCCGCGAGATTCGTGGAACCGTGCAGCACGTCGTTGCGAGCCGGATCGACATGATTTGGCCGCAGGGTTCATCCCAGCCCACCCAGTTGGATCCGTTGGGAGCAGCTGCGACTGTCGAGGGACTCGCGGACCAAATCCGCGCTCTAACGCCGCGTAATGACTCCCAGCGAGCGCTCCAATCCCGTGCGCAGGACCTCTTCGAGGCGCTGTTGCGAGCCAGGTGGATCATGTTCGGCGGCGGCGGAACGTCAGTCCCTCTGCCGTTCCTTGTGGTCCTCCTGTTCTGGCTTACGCTCACGTTCGCGAGCTTCGGGTTGTTTGCCCCGCGAAACGTCATGGTCATCGGGGTTCTCTTCGTTTGTGCCCTGTCGGTCGGTGGCGCCGTATTCCTCATAGCGGAGATGGACGGGCCGTTCGACGGCTTGCTCAAGGCCTCCGCAGAGCCGATGCGCTACGCACTTGCGCATCTCAATCAGTAGGCCCGTCACGGTCGCGTGCGTCCAGTTGACTTTGCCCAACACGATGCTGCATCCGTCCCGAATGCCTAGCGTGTCGGAACATACGGGTCTGGTGTTCCCGGTCGAATAGGCGGCTCCTTCTTGAGCGATACCGCGTGGTCCACCAGGACCTGTCCAGCGGGCCAGCGCACCCAGCTGTTTTCAATCCACCTTGGGTCCAGCGGGTGCTCTTCCTTGGGGTCTGTGTGGAGGTCGTAAAATAGTGGGAACGAGAATTCCTTCAACGGCGCCGGCCACTCTGACAGGACGGTATCGAGTTTGAGGTCTTGCGGCATCACCGAGAGCAAGGAGTCCCATCGCGAGCGCAAAATCTGTTCGCTCTCCTCACTAAATTTCTGCGTTCCAGGAAAGCGGTTCACATCGAGAAAGACATCGTATTGAGATGCCCCTTGACGGAGCGTGCTCATGACGAACCGGTTGGGTTGACAGAGGTAGGACTTGGTGAATTTCGTAAACCGCAGGTCGGTTTTCTAAGCTACAGCAACTCCTTGAAATTCAAACCGCAGAAGGGATACCAACGACGGTTGAATCGGCTGCCCTCCTCCCCACGACCAGCTGCAATAATCCCGCATAGTCGCCCGTCAGTTCCGCCGTAAGGACCCCCCCGCGCCATCAGCACAGGGGCGGAGCAGAATGGGGTTAAGGACCCGCCTCCTGCAGTCCCAACGACACCCAAAAGAACGGCGCGACCCAGTCAATCGCAAGAACGGAGAGGCGCACATTCTGGAGTGCTATTTTGCGTCATATGGAAAAAATAAAATCAGAGCCGCGAGCCCTACGAAGATGGCAACAAGGATACTCGGGATAATTGCAACTTCCATGACGACCTCCTGGGTTGATGGTGGATTCAACATATGGTTTCCTCTGAATCGGTTGATCTCGGTAGCACCATATGCCGCTGGTATTAATAGCACAAGAGCCTGTTTAGGGCAACCAGTAGTTTGGAGGGGCCATGATTAGCATCAATCCTCCTCTTCTCTTATTTCCGGTACACCACGGTAACCCGAGCAAGAAAGTCGATGAGTTCGGCGGTATGTCGTCGGATCGCGTCCCGGTCTTCTCGTGCTGCCGCTTGCTCTATGGCGGCCCCCATCATACTGATGGCATCGAACCCGTATCCTCCACCGTCCCCCTTCATGCGATGACCGATGATATGAATCTGTGCCAGATTATCTTCTTGCAACGCGGTTTCTAGTGTCTGCACGTCACGTCGACGATTCTCTAGAAATCCGGGAACGATCTCTTCAAGGCCTGGGTCGATGTACAAGGTGATGACGTTCTCGGCGTTTCTGTTCGGTCCCGTGGTCATGAGGTACGCCGTCCTTTACAAGCCTGGAGGACTTCCAGGAGAGTGTGCTTCTTGATGGGTTTGGTCATATGGGCATTGCAGCCGGCCTCGAGAATCTTGGCCCCGTCTTCTTTCAGTGCCATAGCAGTCAAGGCAATCACCTGTGTGGGGAGGAGGTCATGCGCCTGCTCCCAGGCCCGGATCGCTTGTGTAGCCTCATAGCCATCCATCACCGGCATCTGCATGTCCATCAGGATTAGGTCGTAGTAGCCGTTCTTGAATAGCTCCAGCGCGATGGCTCCGTGATCCGCGATATCGAGGCGATAGTGAGTCTGTTTCAAATAAGAACGGACCAGCACCTGATTGTCCGGGGAATCTTCTACCAATAAGATCCGAAGTGCCCTGACTTCTATAGGAGGTGTGGGAGCCGCTGGTGCTGAACCAATCGTGGGTTGAATGCCCTTAGAACGGTCGAGAGCGATGCTGATGGTCTGGAGCAGATCCGATTTCCTAATGGGTTTGATCAAATAACCGCCCAGTCCCATGTCGTAGGTGCGGGCGATATCGTCGGCCCAATGGTCAGAGGCCAGCATCACAATCGTCAGGCCCGGGGGAGGGCTGGCGCGTCTGATCTCTTCGGCGACCTGGAACCCATCCATCTCGGGCATGCGGCAGTCGAGAAGCAAGAGTTCGTAGGGTCGTGCGGAAGCAGCGGCTCGCCGCCATTCAGCGACGGCCTCACGACCGGACGCAGTATCCGTCACCTCTGCTCCCAAGGCCGCCAAGGTTTCACGAAGGATGAGGCGGTTGGTGGCATGGTCATCAACCACGAGGGTTCTGACCCCTTGAAGATTGACCTGGACGTTGTCGTGGGTGGGTGCCGGGCTGGATTGCACAGCAAGCTGCACGCAGCAATGAAATGTGCTGCCCACGCCGAGGGTACTCTCCACCAAGATTCGTCCGTTCATGAGCTCGGCTAATTGCCTTGAAATGGTCAGGCCTAAACCGGTTCCCCCATACTTACGCGTCATGGAGACGTGGGCTTGGGTGAAGCTTTCAAAAATGGCAGCAAGCTTGTCGGACGGAATGCCGATCCCTGTATCGCTAACAGAAAATCGAATGGCTCCAGGCGTGGCGAGTTCTGTGTCCTGCATGACCCGCACCGTGACGGACCCGCACTCGGTGAATTTGATCGCGTTGCTGATGAGGTTGATAAGGATCTGGTGTAGGCGGTTGGGGTCTCCGATCACGGCGCGGGGGACGTCAGGAGAAAGATGGCCGGCGAGTTCGAGGCCTTTTTCATTGGCCCGCATGGCGAGAATCTCGATGGCTTTTTCAACCAAGTCGCTCAGATCAAAGGCGGTTGATTCCAGCTCCAGATGGCCGACCTCGACTTTCGATAGGTCGAGAATGTCGTTGATCAGACTCAAGAGATTTCCGCCTGCGCGGCGGAAAATGCGCAAGTATTTTCGTTGTTCGGGAGTCAGATCCGTCTCCCATAGCAGATCTGCCATCCCGATAATCGCATTCATGGGCGTCCGAATCTCGTGGCTCACGCTGGCCAGAAACTCGCTCTTCGCCCGGCTGGCGATTTCCGCCGTTTCCTTGGCCAGGACGAGGGCTTGCTCAGCCTCCCGGCGCAGGTGGACTTCCAGTGCGAGGGTCCGCTCGCGTTCGACATCTTCAAGGTGCTTGCGCTCGGTAATATCTCCCGTGCGACGTCCCCGTTTCCCCGTTGGTTCTGTGCGCAAGGAAGAGAGTAATTGCCGCTTTGATGGCTGTGTAGTCCGTGAACGACGGGCAGCCGAGGGCTTTGGTTGTCGCTTGGTCGTGCGATTCGCTCGAATCGGCGACGTGTTCTTAGCCATGGCCGCACCCTCCTTCGCTGTCGATGACATGCACGTCGTGTGGAGAGTCCGGGCAAGGGAGTGAAAGAAAGTTTGCGGAGACAGCCGCGGTAAGCGTTGTGCCGATCGCCGTCAGCACATCTCGTCGAGGCCCCGGCATGGTCATGGTGAGGAGAAGGTTAGTCCTTGTGAGAGTGCGGGACGAGAGAGAGAGTGCCGGCTTGTTTGGTCCGATTGCGGCCTTCTTGCTTGGCTTGATAGAGCGCTTGATCCGCCGCCTTGATCAAATCGGTGGGGGAGGTGTTCCGGCTAGGGATCGTACTGGCGAAGCCCGCGCTGATGGTGGTGCAGTCGCCGTCGGAGTGGGTAATACCGAGGGCCTCAATTCGTTGCCGAAGCGATTCCGCCACCTGTGCCGCTCCGTCCGTGCGGGTGCCGGGAAGGACAACCACGAATTCGTCGCCGCCGTACCGAGCGACGAGGTCTCCTGGTCTGTTGACGGCCCCCGAGATAGCGGCGGCAACCTGCCGGAGGCATTCGTCGCCCGACGTATGGCCGAGGGTATCGTTGTAGGATTTGAAACGGTCAATGTCGAGCATGATCAGAGAGAGCGGCGTCAATTCGCGAACAGCACGGCGCCATTCCTGGTCCAAGAAGTCGTCAAATTGCCGTCGGTTGGTAATGCCGGTGAGGCCGTCAAGACTGGACAGGCGCAGCAGCATTTGGTTCGCTTCCTGGAGTTGACGCATGACCTCAAGGAGTTCCTGCTCTCGGGCCCGCCGCCGGTCGATTTCGTGGACCAGCCGCAGGACCGACCGGACACGAGTCAAGAGCTCGATCTTGTTGATGGGTTTCCCGATGTAGTCGAGCGCGCCTGCGGCAAAGGCGAGTTGGAGATCGACGGGATCGGTCTTCACGGTGACCATCATGATGGGAGTGTCACGGAATCGTTCGACCGCCTTGATCTGGCGGCAGGCTTCAATGCCGCTCATCTCCGACATGACGATGTCCATGAGAATCAGGTCGACTCGAGAAGCGGTGCTGTGCTTCCCATCATCGAGTCCAAGAAAACGGAATGCGGCGGCGGCCGAGTCGGCGACCAGGAGATCGTCATAGCCGGCAGCCGAAAGGATCGACTGAAGCAAGAGGCGGTCATCCGCCGAATCATCAACGATCAGGATGCCCATGCGCTTCGACTCCAGTGAATACGAGTGGTGAGCCCGAGAAATCGTAGCAGCTAGTCCTGGGAAACTCCAGGATAAAGCTTTTTGACGCAGTGCTGACAGATGCCGTGGCTGAATTCAGCCTCGGAATGTTCGCCGATATATTCCTCCAACTGTTGCCAAAATCCATCGTCATTGCGAATCTTTTTACAGGATGCGCAGATGGGGATGAGTCCTCTGAGGACTTTGACATCCCGCAGCGCTTTCTGCAGCGCGTCATGGCTGCGACGGAGCTCCCCTTCACGCGCTTTGCGGCAATCCATTTCCTTTTTCAGCGCCAGCGCGGAGGAGGCGCGTGCCAGGAGTTCCACGCTGTTTACGGGTTTGGTGATGTAATCATTCGCTCCCGCCGCAAAGGCGGCTTGGAGATGAGAGAGATCATTTTTGGCCGTGACCATGATGATGGGAATGTCGCAAAGATGTGGACGGCTCTTGATCTGACGACAGGCTTCGACTCCATCCAGCTCCGGCATGAGGATGTCCATGAGAATCAAGTCGATCTGGATGGGGGGCTCCTGGCCGTCCATGTCGAGCATGGGGAACGCAGTCTTTGCTGAGTCGGCGCTCAGGAGGTCCGTATGGCCGGCCGTCCCAAGGATTGCGCGAAGGAGTATCTGTTCGTCTGGAGAGTCGTCGACGATAAGAATACCCATGCTGATTCCTGCCAGTGGCTCACACATGCGGTGCGTGCAATCACTTTTCAGTATAGCAGGTACCGATTGGGCTACTTGAGCTTGGCGCGGACGAGCTCGCTGATTTGCTTGCCGTCTACTGGTTGGCCGGCCACACGGACCATCACGGCTTTCATCACCGCCCCCATCTCTTTCAGAGATAGGGCGCCGGTTTCCTGAATGACCGCGTCCACGACGGTGGAGAGCTGCTCGAGAGAGAGGGCTTGAGGGAGATAGGATTCGAGAATGGTAATTTCCTGCCGTTCTTTTGCGGCGAGTTCTGCTCGGTTACCTTTTTCAAATTGCTCGACCGATTCCCGGCGTTGCTTGATCATGGTCGTCATCACGCGGCTCATTTCGGCATCGTCGAGATCCTTCTTGATCTCCATTTCCCTGTTCATCACGGCGGCCTTGATCATACGAATCACGTCCATCCGCAATTGGTCACGAGCTTTCATGGCCAGTTTCAGATCTTCTGTCAGCCGATCGTGCAGGGACATAGGGCGTCGTGGATGAGTGGGCTCGTCAGAGGGTGGAGAATACCCCTTCATTCAACGTCAGTCAATGCAAGGTCGTTCCTCATGCGGCGGACTGCCGGGCGTGGTTTTCATGCCCAGCGGGGAGTATGATAGGCAAAGGTTAGGCTCCGGCTCGAAGTAAGACGGGGCAACGTTGGGAGGGTCGGCCATGGCAAGGCGAGGCTCAACGATCCGGGTGATGGGAATCCTGACGATGGCGGTTCTTATGACGAGTTGTTCGAGTGTCGCCACGCAGCCCCCCCCAACGTACGACTTCCGTTCTACCCCTCCGGTGTTGCCTATTCCTGCTGACGTCCAGCGTGTGGCGGTGCTGTACCCGCGTGGAGGGACTACTGAATGGTCCAGCGCCTATGGCCGCTTGGAGGAGGCGGCGTTCCAGCTCAAGACTTTTCGCCCGGACCTGAGGATCATCGATCGTTCTCACATGCTGGCCATCGTCACGGAACAGCGTTATCAGGTCGGCGGCCTTGTCTCCGAAGAAAGTGCCGTCCGAATTGGGCGGATGTTGGGCGTAGACAGCGTGTTGATCTATCTGATCGATGGGCCAACGTTGCGCGACCGGTTCTTTGCACGCCAGCACCGTGATCTTCCGCCGGTGACCGTCACGAGCAAAATCATTCGAGTCGAGAGTGGGGAAGTCGTCTATCACAACGTAGTGACGGCGCGTGCGGATGAGGCGGAAGGATCTGGTTGGTCACTCTCAGACCATGTCGACTATCAACGATGGAGTCGCGAGGCCATAGACCGAGGCGTCATGCAGACAGTCTTCGATCTGCATCGCGCATTTGAATAACAGGGTGGACATCACCGGAAGGGATAGGAGGCGGATGAATCATCGACGGAGCCGCATGCAACAGAGTGAGGTACTCATTCTAGTGGGGCTGTTCGTCCTCTCGCTGATCACGGCTTGCTCCAGTGACCAACCCAAACCTCTTCCGCAGCCGACACCGGACCAAGTACGGAGTCATGCCGATCGGGCATTCGAGAAGCTCAAGCAAGAAAAACAAGAGAGCGCCCCTCAGCCGCCTGTGCCATATTAGTGAGGCCGGCACCCTATCGATTCGATTTGGGTAGGGTCCAGACCACAAACTGGGCAACGGGTTTCACGAGGGGCAATTCCCAGAGGAGTTGTTGCCGAGGAATGCTCTCCACTTGGCGCGCTTCATGGAAAGTGCCAAGTAGGCTGGACGAAACCAGCAGCCGCAAGACCCCTGAGAGAAAGAATACAAAAGGCAAATTGGATGCAGGCTGAAGGCTGACGCCTGCCCACTCGATACGTCCGGGAAGGCGCTCTACCAACCAGCTCCCGAGCAAGGCTCCCACTGACCACCCTACCGCATTGACCGTGCTGTACAACGCGATGGCTTTCGCGCGGTCCTCCGGCCTGACCGAATCGAACACATAGTTTTGCAGTCCCAATGCCAAGCCGGCCCAAATAACGCCGCCCAAAAAATTGACTGCCAGGAGAAAGCCTAAATTCGTACTCACGAGGTACAGCATCGGCAAGATTGGCACCGTGAAGCCGGTAATGGACAACAATGCTTTGTTACCGAAGCGGTCCCCGAATTGGCCCCAGGCCTGCAGGGTGAGAAGTTGACCGAGGAGGCCGGCAGCCAGCCATCCCCCGTAGCCGAAGTAGGACTGATGAAGATCCTGAAGGATGTATAGGACGAAAAATGGACCGGCGATCAACACGGCCGCATGCATCAGGCCTGAGAAAAGCAAGAAGCGACGGAAGTCCTTCGTCGCGCTGTGACGGAAGAAGCTCCGAAATCCTTGCTGAGCCTCCCGGTGGGCGGTCGGATGCACATCTTGAACGGAGGACAAGGCCCAGCCCGAAAGGATGCGAGCGCTTCCGGCCAAGGCGAAGATCAGCACGAATCCCCACCAGGCGGCGGTGGAATGTTGCCAGATGCTCAGTATCCATCCGGCTCCGCAGAGCGCAAAGAAGCTGAGGCTGGCGATGATTTGGGCTCGGCGTGCGAAATAGGCGCCCCGTTCATGCTGGTCGAGCCAATCGGCAATCAAGCTATTCCAAGCCGGCGTGGTGAATTGGGTGCTAGCAAAATAGGCGGCGGCGCCGCCCACGACGAGCCAGGGACCCCACTGGGGAAGCAGCAGGGGCAGGAGCACGATGGGAATCCAGGCGAAGGCTTGCCCAACGGTGCCTGCAGAGATAAGGGCTTTGCGATTGGGGAACCACTGTAATAGCTTCACAGAGATGAGCTGAGCCACTGTCCCGATGAGTTGGGGCAATGCCGACAGCACGCTCAACTGGAACGGGCTTGCATGTAGGAGCAGGGCGAAGGCGGAGAGATACTGTTCCCCGCTTCCTTGCGTGACGGCCTGGCAGGCGCCATCTCGCAGTCCGTAGCGAAGGCCTCGCTCGCCGGCACTCTGTGGCCGGGAGTTGGTTGGCGTGGTCTCTTGTGTACGTTCTGGCGGTGTTAGATGCACATGATCCTCGTCTGAGTGGGAACTCCGATCGAGCGTAGCACAGAAGGTTGGGAGGCGGAATGAAAATAGACGAGTAGCTTTATTGGTCGGTGATTGACCCCTTGCTGATCTCTCGTTACCATCATGGTACGAGTGGACAGCGATCATGATGACTCCAATGATAGAGACCAGAAGTATTAGGAACCAGCTCCTGGCCAGCGTGTTTGCCGGCCTGAGCGTTGTCGTGTGTGTCTGGCAGGAAGTCGAGGCTCGGGATCTTTTTGCGCCAAAGGAGCAAGCGACGACCGAGGCCGATCCCACGCAAAGCCCGTCGTTCGACGAACAGAAGAAGGGTATCCCGCAATCCCTTTTCACCTGGATCAAGATGGCCAAGGGGTATGACGTCGAGTGGGATACGTTCGGACGGAAAGGCTGGTACACGCAAGATCCTCGGCTGAAGCCCATCGAGCCTGGATCGGTATTTCCTCGGGATATTCCCGCGATCTATATTGTATTCGAGTCAGCCCCGCTGGAAGATCCTACCCAGTTCAGCGCTCAATGGTTTCTTGAGGGGGAGAAGGGCGTTCTCTCATCCGTGCCGCTCGGCAAAGACACCTTGGAAGTGCCCGGGCATGAGCGGTATGGATTCCTGGAACTCAAGAAGCCTGGAGAGGCCTGGGACGTCGGGACGTATCTGGTGAAACTGTTCATCACGCCGCTCGGACAACAGTCTTTTCATGCGGGCAATCAAGTGGGCACCATGCGGTTTACCATTGTCGCGGGTGCTGCTGCTGCCGGCGTGAATCCGCACTAGCCAGCTGCGGAAAAACTATGTGGGCACGCCAGAACTTCACTGGTCCACCTGTCTGCGTGCGGACATGCACAGGCAGGCACGTCTGGGACAACAGGAGCACAGCATGCAGGATGCTCAAAAAGGCTGTCCAGCAAGGCCGCAGCGAGTGAAGGGCCGAGGCGTACCCTCTGGGGTACGTTGAGGGTCTGAACGATGCGAGAACGCTGCTGGCGGACTTTTTCAGCATCCTGATAGTCATTAAACAGAGAAAAGGAACAGGATGGGAGAGCGCTTCAAAGTCACGGATCAAGAGAAGCTGACACTGCTCTATGAGCGATTCAGAGACGTGTGCCTAGTCGAGAAAGAAATCTGGAAAGAGATTTTTATGCCGCGGGAGGTGACGCAGGGGCCTGTTCGAACGAACCTGCAAGATCGCTATGATGTGGAAATCGATGATCCCGGGATTGAAGACGCCCTGGATGCGAATATCCCTCGCGGCAGCCAGGCCCTGGCCGCCGCGATTCAGGAATATCGAGCGCACATTTCGTTTTATCGAAAGGTCTGAGGGCTTGAGGCCGAATTATTCACGAGGCGGCTCAATCCACCACCGGCGGTCAAGGCAATTCCTGCGAACAAACCCCCCAAGGTATGGCGCAACCTTCCCATCAAACACTCTGCGGTGAGAGTCGTTCTAATGCGTCAATGCGTGCTTCGATCGGTGGATGCGTGGCAAAGAAATGCATGAATCCTGAAGAATTACCGGAGATCTTCATCGTCGCGAGCGCATCCTGCGTGGAGTACTCGACCTGTGAACGGGTGACCCATCGATCGATCGCGCGAAGGGCCGAGATCATCGAGTCCTTGCCGTACACCTTGGCCGAAAAGGCATCCGCGCCATATTCACGCTGACGCGAAAACCAGCAGATCAGGACCGAGGCCAGGAGACTGACGACTATCTGAAGTACGATCGACAATCCAAAACCGAGAGCGACTTGGTCGCGTTCTGCAAAGAACCGACGCACCCACATCGCGATATAGTACACAAAGGTATTCATCAGCCCCGCCAATACGGTCGTCGCGAACATGTCCCCGTTGTAAACGTGTCCCATTTCGTGGGCGAGGACGGCTCGCACTTCCTGCTCTTGTAGATTGCTCAACAATCCAGTCGAGACAGCCACCATTGAATTGTTCTTGCTGGGGCCGGTCGCAAAGGCGTTGGGATCGGGGGATTCATAGACCCACACCTCAGGCATCGTAATCTTGAGTCGTTGCGCGATTTCCTGGACGGTGCCGTAAATGACCTGTTCGGCCTGCGACCGGGGTTGGCTGATCTGGCGGCAATCCAACATGGCCCGGGCCATTTGTTTGGAAAACGCCAGACTGATAAAGGCGCCACCAAAGCCGAAGGCAAGAGCCCAGACTAACGAGCTGAGGTCGACCAATCCTTGCAGATCGATCCCGAAAATGGGCAGAACAATATTGATAAGCAACGGCACGGTGAGCGAGAGCGTCACCATGATCAGAATGTTGGCAGCCAACAGTAGGAACATGCCTTTCATCCACTTCATCGAGATCCTCCTTCACGACCATGTTCTCGCCCCGTTATTTGGGCGAGTCACCAGTGAGAGTGATTATACTAACCGATTCGGCGAAATGCATCTCAACCAAGATTGCGATGACGATGTGTTGTAGGGAATAACTCCTTAAATGCCAGGGTCAAGGCGCCGTTCATGAATAATGCGGGTTAAGTGCCTGAAACTCCTCGACAAAGTTGACCCATTCCCGTCCTTCCTGTTAGAACTGGCTCATCGATGGGGTACAGATGCGATTGATCCACATATTGGTGACTGTCTGGTTGCTGACATCGGTCGGTATGACAATCGTTCATGCAGCGGAATCATCTCAGTCCAGTCCTCCTATGGTAATCCCGGTGGCGGCAGACGGGGTGCAGCGAGCCACGGTCACGCTCGATAGCTATTCGTATAGCCCCAACCATTTGATTGTCGAAGCCGGGAAGCCGGTTGAACTGACGCTGACCAGTGTGACGACGTTTATCCCGCACAATCTTATCATCAAGGACCCAGCGGGAAGCCTATCCGTTGAACGGGATGTGAGTGCCGGCAAGACGGTCACCATTACATTTACGCCGCCTCAGCCCGGCCTATTTCCTATCTACTGCGACAAACGGCTCTGGCCGTTGCCCAGCCATCGCGACAAAGGGATGGAAGGGAAGCTGGAAGTGCGATAGGTGTGGCTACGAGCGTAGAGCCCTCCAAGCGGGAATTGCTCCGCGATCTCCTCAAGCAAGTGTCCCGTCTCTTCTATACGACGTTGGTCGTGGTTCCGGCGGATGTGCGCGATCAAGTCAGCCTCGCCTACCTGTTTGCCCGAGCAGCGGACACGATTGCGGACACAGAATTGATCGACCGTCCGCGTCGGCTGGATTTACTCGGCCAACTCAAAGCTCAGTTCGTAAGCGATCAGATTGCATGGACTCAGGTGCGAGAGATCCAGCAAGCGGTGGCACCAATCCAGCAGATTGCTGCCGAGCGTACCCTGCTTGAACGACTAGAAGATTGCTTCAAGTTCTTCCAAACATTTTCGCCGGACGATAGGCATCGGGTGCAACGGCTCATGACGACACTCACGCAGGGAATGGAGATGGACCTCGCCGTCTTCCCCGGCACGTCCGCGGGAGATCTGACGGTTCTGAAGACGCTCGATGATCTGGAACGCTATACCTATTACGTGGCTGGCTGTGTGGGCGAATTTTGGACGGATTTGATGTGCGCCCACCGCAAGGCTTTGGTCTCATGGAAGGTGCGGGAGATGTCGGAGGTCGGCGTGCGGTTTGGAAAGGGGCTGCAACTCACGAACATTGTGAAAGATGTCGCGCATGATCTCCAGAAAGGCCGCTGCTATGTGCCGGCGCCCATGCTGGCCGAAGCCGGACTCACCGGACGTGATTTACTGGACCAGCGGAACCGTGCACGTTTTCAGCCGGTCCTGAGCAAACTTGTCCGTATGGCTGTGGAGCATCTTGACCAAGGCTGGCTCTATGCCATGGCGATTCCACGACATGAAACTCGTCTGCGATTGTCCTGCATGTGGCCGATTCTTTCCGCCGGCGAGTCACTGAAGCTCGTCATGACATCGCCGGACCTCCTGAACCCAGCCGTCAAAGTGAAAATCCCGCGGAGCAAGGTCTACCAGATTATAGCGCTCACAACTCTTACCGGCGCCTGCGGCTATGTGGGGACAGCATACTGGGGAAGACTAAGGAAGCAGATTGTTTAGTAAGGTTTGTGCACGCCGTAGCCTTCCGCTGGGTTTTATAAGCTAGCGTCGCGGCTTGCATGGACGCCCGGGGCGCAGCATATGCCGAGCAGATGCGATCTGATTTATTGATCTCTCACTAAGGGTGTGTCAGGGCCTTGCCGCGGACTTCCGCCGGAAGAGCGAAATTCGCACGCCGAGTCTGTGGGGAAGGAAAGCTGGAACTGACTGAGTCCGCGAGGGAATTCCAGAAGGTTTCCGCCCCACAGAGCCGGCGCTGCGCGCTCTGGAGGCGAGGAAGCGAAAGGCCCTTTCACACCCGATCTACTTTTTTTGCGGCTCCAGCAACTTCTCCCCCTTCTTGAACACCGCATAGATCGCCTGAGAGGGACAGGCATCCAGGCAGAGGCGACAACTTTCCAGGCAGCGGGAAGGATCGAACTTGTAGGGAGGAGTCGAGAGCCAGGCCCCGGTCGGGCAGACCGGAACGCAGATGGCTTGATGGGTGCAGCGATCGGGATGGCGGATGAGGTGATCGCGAATGATCATCATGGGTTTGACTCCTTCAAAGAGGCCTTGGGAGAAGATCTCGAACATGTTTCTCTCTGGGAGGCTGCTCACTTCCACTCCTTCACAAGTTCTTTCAACCGATCTTTCAATTCCGGAATCTGCTCCAGATTGTTGTGAATCGCTCCGAGAATCTTCTCGACCCTGGCTGACTTGAGAGCGTCTTTGTCCTTCTTGGCCAGTCGATCATACTCCACATAGGCCGTCTGATGCGCAGGCTCGAGGAGCGCCCGTGCCACCGCCAACGCCTCGCCCAACTCGTATGGTTCCGTCGCCATCGGAGGCACGATGATAAAGGTGCCATCGGTGCACACCAGCACGGCGGCTCCCTGTTTCCCCTTGAGCGGTATGACGGCCTTGATGGTTTTTCCCGCCAAACCGTCCCAGTTTCCGAGTAACCCCGGAAACTGCTTCATGAAGGCCACCTTTTCCAGGTTGGCTTTCCATTTTTCTTCGCCGGCCATAACGATCCCTGTGGTACGAGGTTACGATTTGAGCGGAGGGAGTATTGTAGGAACTGGGTGATCGGGCATGATGAGACGGGTCACGACCTCTCCCTTGATGACGTGGCGCTCCATGATTTCCGTCACGTCGGCTTCGTTGGCGACCCAGTACCAGACTCCTTCCGGGTAGATGACGACGCTGGGTCCCATCGAACAATGGTCGAGGCAACCGGCTTTATTTGCCCGCACCAGCCCTTTGAGATTCAGACGTTTCGTTTCGCTCTTGAAATGGGCGTGGAGTTTTTCCGATCCCCTGTCGGCGCAGCAGCCGCGCGGATCGTCCTTGGGCCGTTGATTGATACAGACGAAAATGTGACGCTGGAATGGAGGCACGAATCACCTTGTTTGGTCAGGCTTGCATGGTGGTGGTCTGAAAGCGATCCATCAGTTTTTTCACGTCGGACTCTGTGAGGAGAGGTGAGGAGCCTTGCATGCCATCGAGCAGCGCGGCGATCTCTCGCAGCCGTAACGAGGCCCGTTGAAATTCTTCCGGGGTAGACAGGCTGGAGTCTTGGCCGGCCATGAGTTTGTCGAATTCTCCCAGGATGTCGCGAAAGTCTCGCTGGAGATTTTTCTGCATCGAACAGCCCTCGCAGTACCATTTAGGGCTTTGATCGGTCGAGGGGGACAGTCGATCGTAGGTGCGACCGAAAAAATCCTTCCCGAGCGATAACTTCATGAGCGCGGTGCCGGTGGCGCCGCAGGCATTGCAGGACCCAGCTGCGGAATCCATAAAGCCTCCCTCTGTCGATCGTGAGCTAGCCCGCATTATTCATGAGCGCTTCTGCTGCAATCGCCGATCCGCTGCTACGACGAGCCTTCGGCCTGCGGGCTCGCCCCTCGGACCCTCCAGGTACTGTTGGGGACTGGCCCCCTTCTTTTTGGCGCCTGTCCCCGTCTGAGGAGCAGCGGGACAGGCACTGCCGCAGACGGCGGAGCCAGTCCCCTGGGCTCCGCGCGCAGTCCTCACGATGCGGCTCAGCGATTTCTCGACGAACCGTCATGAATAAAGCGGGTGAGTGAGCGGGTGAATCTTACACCAGGCCTGCGCGCACTGTCCACTTGGTGTAGACATCCCCGAGACCCAGTTCGTGCATTTTCACAGACGTTGAATATAGAATGAACTGAGAATTGCGGGGATGGATTGCGCTAGGAGGGAGAGGCTATGGTCATCGGGGTCCCAAGAGAGATCAAGGATCATGAGTACCGTGTCAGTGTTACGCCCGATGGAGTGCAGGCTTTGCGTCAGGCCGGCCATGACGTCTGGATCGAACCATCGGCCGGAGTCGGCAGCGGATACTCAGATGAGGATTACCGGAGTGCCGGCGCCACCTTGGCAGCATCAAGAGAGCAGCTGTTTCAGCAGTCCACGCTCATTGTGAAGGTCAAGGAGCCACTGCTTTCCGAGTGCCACTTCTTCCGCCCGGGCCAGACCCTGTTTACTTATCTGCATTTGGCTTCCTGGCCGGATCTCACGAAGGCCCTCCTGGATACCACGATCACGGCAATTGCCTACGAGACGATCGAAGCGAAAGACGGCACGCGGCCGATGCTCAAGCCGATGAGCGAAATCGCGGGGCGGATGTCGGTGCAGATCGGCGCGCACTATCTGGAAAAGTCCCAAGGAGGGGGCGGGCTTCTCCTGGCCGGGGTGCCCGGCGTGGAGCCGGGGAAGGTCGTGGTGCTTGGGGCTGGGATAGTGGGTAGCGCGGCGACTCGGATTGCTGTCGGGATGGGGGCTCAGGTGACTGTCATCAATCTCGACCTTGAACGGCTCCGGGCACTCGACGAATTGTATTGTGGTCGAATTGTGACGCGTGCCTCCACGCAAGCTGCGATTGACGAGTCGGTGATGGCCGCAGATCTGGTAATCGGGGCGGTTCTCGTTCCCGGGGCTCGAGCGCCCAAGTTGGTCTCGCGCGGACTGGTGGCGCGCATGAAGCCAGGAGCCGTGGTGGTGGACGTCGCGGTTGATCAAGGCGGCTGTTTCGAGACCACGAAACCCACGACCCATTCGGACCCGGTCTATATGGTGGACGGTGTGCTCCATTATTGTGTTGCCAATATGCCGGGGATTGTTCCGCGTACCTCGACAGTCGCGTTGACGAATGCCACGCTTCCCTATCTTCTGCGTCTGGCCTCACAGGGGGTGGAAGAGGCCGTGCAGGCAGACGCTGGACTGGCGAAAGGGGTGAACCTGTCCCGCGGAAAGATCACCTGTCGAGCGGTGGCCGAAGCCCATGGCTTGCGTTTCCACCCCCTGATGTAAGACAATTCCTCTTCGTTTCATGGTTCTGTTGATTTTGTCGGGGCGTAGCGCAGCCCGGTAGCGCACTGCGTTCGGGACGCAGGGGTCGGAGGTTCGAATCCTCTCGCCCCGACCAAACCAAGCTTGCTCGACCCGGAGCCTATTCGTATATTGAGGCGACGGGATAAACCCCTCCAGTGGTTCATTCCTCCCTAAACCAAGCTTGCTCGTACCGCTGGCCTCTTTATCGATTTATCGTTATGACGGCCAGCGGATAAACCCCTCTAGAATCTTTTAAACCCCCTAGCATTTGCATTTCGCTTTTCAGAACCGTTGTGCGAAATTCACTCGCGCGGAATCGCAAAACGCGTGACGCCTCTGCGGAGGTGTGAGAGTATCCGTTCGTTGGATAGGCATCATTGGTAATGCGCGGTCTGTTTGAGCCTATGGCCGAACCGATTGAACCAGCAGCTCTCCGAGCGAAGCTGTTTGTGAAGGGAAAAGTTCAAGGAGTCGGGTATCGAGCGTTTGCGGCTCGCGCCGCATCGCAACGAGGACTCTGCGGAGGGGTCAGGAATCTCGATGATGGCCGAGTCGAACTTGAAGTTGAAGGCCCCAAAGACAAGATTCTCATCCTGATCGAAGACGCAAAGACTGGGCCGCCGGCGTCGCGAGTGGCAGCCGTTGAAGTGGAATGGAGTCCGGCGACAGGACGATTTTCAGATTTTCAAGTGTGGTACTAAGCGAACGGGTTAGGAGCGACGGAACGTATGGCGCGAGGAGGCGAGGAAATACACGATCTGGGCGAAGCGCGCCGATACGTCGTTGACCATGACGACGAGGACCCTGCCGCGTCGTCGGGAGGGGGCGAGCCGCCCATCGGCGAGGAAAAACCGAGTCGCCGCTCCGAAGGATTGGATACCCTCAAGTGCTACCTGCGCGAGATCCGTCACTCGACCTTGCTGACGTTTAAGCAAGAGCAGCAGCTGGGCAAGCGGGTCATGGCGGGGGACGAGCAGGCGCGCCAAGAGATGATCGAATCGAATCTCCGTCTGGTGATCAGTATCGGTAAGCGGTATATGCATCGAGGGTTTCCCTTCTCCGATGTCATCGAAGAGGGCAACCTTGGGCTTATCAAGGCCGTCGAAAAGTTCAACTATAAGCGCGGGTTTCGCTTCAGTACCTATGCGTCCTGGTGGATCAGGCAGTACATCGAACGAGCGATTATCAATCAGGGAAAGCTCGTGCGGTTGCCGGTGCATGTGGTGGAGCGGCTGAATCGTTATCTCGCCAAGGTGGAGCAACTCGTTCAGCAACTCGGACGAGAACCGACTGCGTCGGAAGTAGCGGCACGGATGAAGACGACGGACGAAACGGTTCTGGATCTCAAGCAAGTGGTCCGTACGACCTGTTCGTTGGACAGTCCGATCAATGAGGGCGGGGATACATTCTTGCGCGATGTAATTGAGGACCCTTCGTGTGTCTCGCCTGCCGATACGGCCGAGGGGGTGATGCGTCGGGCGGAGATGATGGAGTGGGTGCAGGAGTTGCCTGAGAAGGAGCAAACTGTTATTATGTCGCGGTTCGGGCTCGATGGGAGTGAGGCCAAGACGTTGGAAGAAATCGGCCGGGAGATGGGGTTGACCCGTGAGCGGGTCCGGCAGATTGAAATGGCCGCCTTGGCGCGTTTGCGCCATACCATTGAACGCAGAACCATGACACAAGCCGACTTGCTCTGATCGATGCCCTCCGTCAATTATCGCTCCCTCATTCGCGAGGTACCCGATTTCCCCAAGCCAGGTATTCTCTTCTACGATATCACCACGCTGCTCAAAGACGCCCGCGCCCTGTCGTCGATCGCCGATGAGTTGACCACCTACTATCAGGGACAGCGGATCGCCAAAGTCATCGGTATTGAATCGCGCGGGTTCATTTTCGGTGGGCTCCTGGCGAATCGGTTGAACGCCGGGTTCGTTCCAGTCCGGAAGCCCGGCAAATTGCCCGCCGACATTTTTGAAGTCAAATACAGCCTCGAATACGGTTTGAACTCCCTCGCCATCCACCGCGATGCGATTGGTGTGGGAGAACGCGTGCTGATCGTGGATGACTTGCTGGCCACAGGGGGCACGGCGGCCGCGACGGTGTCTCTCGTTCGGCAGTTGGGAGGCGAGATTGCCGGGCTCGACTTTCTCGTGGAACTCCAGGGCCTTAAGGGTCGAGAGAAACTGGTCGGCCACCCAATCCATTCGACAATCCTCTATCCTTAGCCTCTTTTCCACAACCTCTTGTCAAAGGCGGGATCGCCGTGCTATGAATGCCGAACTTTTTTCGGCTATTCGACGTTCACCCCAGGAGTAGAACCCGCCATGGCAACAAGAACCCCCGCCAAGAAGAAACCGGTAGCGAAGGCCAAGGTGCGGGCGACGCTCCCGAAGCCAGCGAGTAAACCAAAGCGCGCTCCCGTTGTGGCCCTCGAAAAACCTATCAGCATGGCCGTGTCTCCCCTGGCTGCCAAACCGAAAGAGTCGGCTAAAGAACGCGAAGAGCGGGAGCGCCGCCGCCAAGTCCTCCATCAGATGTTGATGCGGAAACGCCAGGAAATTCTCAAAGAGATTGAGGGGAGTCTGGGCCAATCCCTCAGTGAAGATAAACAACGGCGGCTTGAATCTGCGCGTGACGTCGGCGATCAAGCCCTCATGGATCTCGATCGCGAGCTGGGCATTTCCTTGATGGAAATGCGCAATCGCCGCCGGCAGGCCATCGATGAAGCGTTGACGAGGCTCAGCGAGGGTACCTATGGTATCTGCGCGGAGTGTGGCGTAGAGATCAGTGAGCGGAGATTGGAAGCCGTCCCGTTTGCAAAGCTCTGCGTCGAGTGTCAGTCAAAAGAAGAGCTCCTGGAAAAAATCGAGCGAGAAGAAGATCGCGACTAGGCGTGTCTCCGCGCGATCGGTCGTACCCTGCCTCACGTAGTTCGTATCCTGTCAATCATGATCCAGGCTCTTCCCTCGTTAGGTGAGGCTCGTGTTCTGTGACCGCGCTTGGTATCCTATGCCGGATACGGGAGCGGGATCGATGACGCCGACAGGGAATCGAGCGGTCGTCTTGGCGAGTGGAGGGCTGGATTCCACCGTCACGGCGGCTATTGCCAAGCAGGAGGGTTGCGAGCTCTTCTTCCTCACGCTGGCCTACGGACAGCGCCACGCGGTGGAGGTGGAGCGGGCTCGGCAGGTCGCAGCCGCCTTGGGCGTGGCGAATCATCTAGTGATGAATCTGGATCTTCGCGCCATCGGCGGGTCGGCACTCACCGGCCCGGCGGCAGTGCCCAAGGACCGAGAGGGTACCGTGCGGAGACAGACCATTCCTGTCACTTATGTGCCGGGACGCAATCTCATCTTTCTCTCGATTGCAGCAGCGCATGCGGAGGTCGTGGGAGCGTCTCTCATCTATTTTGGCGCGAACGTGCTCGACTATTCCGGGTACCCAGACTGCCGGCCTGAATTCATTCGCGCGTTTGAAGCGGCGGTGAAAGAAGGCACGAAAGCCGGCACGGAAGGGAACCCCCTCCATGTCAAAGCCCCCTTGCTGATGCTGACGAAAGCGGAAATCATCCGGCAAGGGATCGAACTGCATGTCCCGTTTCATCTGACCCATAGTTGTTACGATCCGGTGGAAGTCCTGGCTTGTGGGCGATGCGATAGTTGTGTGATCCGGCGGGAGGGATTTGCGAAAGTCGGGGTTGTAGATCCCATCCCATATGCGATATAACGCGTGAAACGTGAGACGTCAAACGTGAAAGGTTTGAAAAAAGAGCACTCGGCAGTCCTACGTTTCACCTTTCACGTCTAACTTTTCACGGTTCGTGACACAATGGCCAGAACAGGCAGTCCTGATTCCATGAAGATCCCGATGACGTCAAGACTTCAGATCGGACTGTGTCTGTTGGCGCTAGGCCTCCTCACGGCCTGCGACGCCTCGGAGCCTGCCAAGCCGACAGTCTCAAGTGGACCTGTGCCGGCCGAGTTCCAAGCGGGCGAGACCACATTCAACACGAACTGTGCGGCCTGTCATGGGAAACAAGCGGCGGGAACCGACCACGGACCTCCGTTAGTGCATAAGGTCTACGAGCCGAATCATCACGGAGACCAAGCCTTCCAACGCGCGGCGGCCAACGGTGTCCAGGCGCACCATTGGCAATTCGGCAACATGCCGAAGATCGACGCCGTCACTCCGGCAGATGTCGATCAGATCGTGAAGTATGTGCGGTGGCTGCAGCGCCAGGCGGGCATTCAATAGCAGCAGGATGCTGAAAAAGCCCGCAGCTTCGTTCTCGACTCATCGAAATCCTCAACGTACCCCAGAGGGTACGCCTCCGGTGCTTTCATCGGTTGCGGCCTTGCCTGCGGAACGGCGCGTCTTGGCGCGCCGGGGCTGGGCGGGTGAGAACCGTAGCCTTTTTGAGCAGCCTGCTAAGTCCTCCCCTTCTCCCTCGTTTGATATTCCCGATATTGCAACTCAATCGCGTCGGCGCCGAGTGACCTTCCCCCCGAAAACTACCCCCTTGACCCGCTGTTCCTTCACGCGTAGCATAAGACCCTGACGTATCAGTTACCTCGACTGCTCTCTCCTACGCGCGTTGCATTCTCCCCCGCGCAATGGATCCCACGGTCCCCGCAGCTCCTACGCCAGCCTCTTTCTGAAGCGCGGCATTCTTTGATGTCGCACATCACGATTGCCGGCTCTTGCTTCAGCGAGTCGCAGCTCTGACAGGGAAGATTTCCCAGTTCGGTATCGGGATCGTCCCTAGTCAAGCAGGTCGTGGTGTTCTCAACGAAAGGGGTGCAGGCCATGAAATT
>DASQFV010000007.1:0-5142 GCA_035632975.1 Nitrospiraceae bacterium | reverse complement strand
TCGTGCGTGAACAATTTCAACTCTCCCGCGACTTCATCCATTTGGCGGGATTCTTTCTCGCATCCCACCCTACTTCGGTCCGAGCGGCGATCGAACGACACCGGCGCGGATTGGATGCTGATCCCATTGGCTATTGGGTCGAGCACGAAGAAAAACAGGAGGCAGCTGTATTGCGGGCGGCGGCGGATTATCTTGCGGTCGATCCGACTGAGATTGCCTTGACTGACAGTACGACAATGGGGTTGGGACTCCTCTATGGTGGCCTTACCCTGCGCGAGGGTCAGGAAATCCTCACGACCCTGCACGATCACTATGCAAGCGAAACGTCCTTGCGGCTTCGTGCAGAACGTACCGGGGCCACCGTACGTCAGATTTCGCTCTATCATTCCCTCAAGAATGTGTCGCGCCAGGAATTACTCGACAACCTGATCAGGAACATCAGACCCAACACCCGTATCATTGCAGTGACCTGGGTCCATTCGAGCACCGGGCTGAAGATCCCGATCCAGGAGATGGCCCAGGCGATTCACACACTGAACGAATCCCGCGAGGAGCAGGATCGAGTGATCTTCTGCGTGGATGGGGTCCATGCGCTGGGTGTCGAAGATTTCCGCCTCTCCGACTTGGGATGCGATTTCCTGGTCGCAGGGACGCACAAATGGATGTTCGGCCCACGAGGCACCGGCCTCGTCTGGGGGCATCAGCGGGCCTGGCCTGTGGCCAACCCCATTATTCCCACCTTCAATACCCAAGCCTACGATATCTGGATGAAGGTCAGCCCGCCGAAGGACTTACCGAAGTCTGTCTACATAACTCCGGGAGGATTTCATTCCTTCGAGCACCGGTGGGCGCTCGACGAGGCCTTCACATTCCATCGGGCGATCGGCAAGGCTCGCGTGACCCAACGCATCTATGAATTGAATCAGCAGATGAAGCAGGGCTTGGCGAAGATGCCTCATATCACGTTGCACACACCGATGTCGCAAGAGCTGTCGGCCGGCATCGTCTGCTTTGAAGTGGCAGGGATGACGCCACGCCAAGTGACCGAGCGGCTTCGGCAAAAAAGTATCATCGGCAGTGTCACGCCCTACGCGACGCAGTATGCGCGGGTGGCGCCAAGCCTCCTCACCTCATCGGAGGACATCGAACAGGCGCTCCAGGAGATTCTGAAGTTGCGGGTCTGACGGAATAAAAAGAATGCCCCTCCCCTAATCCGTTCAACGACTGAAGGATAAATCAAGACGGAATACCGTCAACGGTTATTCTGAGCTACCCCCGATTCCTTAGACACCCTCGAATGGAGACAAGATTTTGGCTTTCAAGCTGTCGGAAAACTATATGGGCACGCCAGGACGTCTATGGTCCATTCAAGTGGGACAACTTGAGGAATATTTACGCAGGATGCTCAAAAAAGCCGGCCTTCTCACCCGCCCAACCCTGGCGCGCCAAGACGCGCCTATTCCCAAACAAGGCCGCAGCGAGCTGTCACTTTATAAGGGGTGGGTGGGATGATCCCAACTGCGCGCGTCCAACGAGGGCCTTCTGAGGCCGCGCGTTGCGCGAGCACGGGGATCGTCCCAGCTACCCCATCCTCCCTTTTTCAGCATCCTGCTACAGCGCCCCCTCGGCAATTTGATCTAATTTATAGAAATCCATCGGGTCTACTCGGCGCTGAGTCGCTTGGGTCGGCTCGCTGCCCTTGGTAAAGAGTTCGACGGTACTAGGCTGTCCCTCCTCGCTCCCAAGCAACCCCGTCGCCGGATCGACCTTGACGAACGTGACGCCTTCCGGAATGGTAAAGGCCATGACCGGTAGGGGCTTGAACGCTTCCCGCATGAAATTGATCCAAATAGGCAGCGCGGCATGCGCTCCCGATTCCGTCTCACCGAGTGAACGTCGATCGTCAAACCCGACATAGATGCCCGCGACCAAGTTCGGGGCACCGCCGATAAACCACGCATTGATAAACTCGTCCGTGGTTCCGGTTTTCCCCGCAATCGGCCGCCCGATCACTTTGGCCGCCTGACCAGTCCCCTTATGGATCACATCTTCCATCATGTTCGTGATCAAGTAAGCCGTTTCTTGGGAGATCACGGGCAGAGCGCTCGGTTCCGCCTGTTCAATCACCTTCCCCGCGTTGTCCTTCACGAACAGGATCGCATACGGTTCCGCACGGCTCCCCTGGTTGAGCAACACGCTATAAGCAGAGGTCAGTTCCATCAGCCCGACAGAAGATGAGCCCAGCCCCAGCGACAGATCTGCCGCCAGCGGACTGGTAATCCCGACCGTTTTCGCAAACTCAATGACATTCTTTACGCCAATCTTATCCAGCAGCCGGACTGTCGCCAGGTTGTGCGAGTGGGCCAGGGCATCCCGCAAACTCACCATGCCATGGATTTTCCTTCCATAGTTCTCCGGCCTCCACGTTTTCTCATCCTGTTCCTGTTCGTAGACAACCGGCGCATCGAGGATCACCGACGCGGGGCTCATCCCCTGACTCATGGCGGTCGCGTAGATGATCGGCTTGAAGGCAGACCCGGGCTGGCGGTGGGCCTGCACGGCCCGATTGTACTCGCTGCGACCGAAATCATAGCCTCCGACCATGGCCCGAATAGCGCCCTTGCCCGGCTCCAGCGCAATCAATCCTCCGTCGACGAGGGGAGTCTGGTCCAGTTGCACATGGACGATGCCACGATCCAGTTTCGTCACCATCACCTCAATGACATCACCGGGCTTCAGCACTTGCTTGAGATTCAGATTGACGACGACATCTTTCGCCGTATCCGCCCCAGTCAGACGGCGCTTCGCCCATGCCATATCGTCAAACGCGAGCTTGGCCACCGTCGTGCCGATCTGCACCAGATAATGGTCCTTCGCCACTTTGGTGACGAACCCCTCGCGAAAGTCTCCCACCTTCACCGCCTGATCAGTCGCCGCTGCAACAATGGGCGGGGTCGGCGCAGCCACTTCCACCGTTCGGAGCGGGCCACGCCACCCTTGGCGCTTATCCAATTCGCGCAGGCCGGCCGCAAAGGCCGCTTCAGCAGCCTTCTGCATCTCCATGTTCAATGTCGTAAAGACCTTGAGCCCGCCCTTGTACACCATCGCTTCGCCATACTTAGCGACCAGCAACTGTCGGACATATTCCACGAAGTAGGGCGCAGCCTGTTCACTTCCAGGGCGGCGGAAACTGAGTATCTCCGCTGCAGCCTGTTCGCGTTCTGCCCTGGTGAGGAACCTGGCCTCTTCCATGCGCGCCAGTACATGCTCCTGTCGACTTTTTGCGCGATCATAGGCCTTGAAGGGCGAATAATGGTTCGGCGATTTCGGGAGACCCGCCAGAAATGCTGATTCTCCAATCGTGAGGTCGGAGAGGTCTTTTCCAAAATACGTTTGAGCTGCCGAGGCGACACCATAGGCGCCTTGTCCGAAGTAAATCTGATTCAAATACAGTTCGAGAATTTGCTCTTTCGTCAGGACCAATTCCATCTTGTAGGCCAGAATTAACTCGCGGACTTTGCGGTCAAAGGTGCGTTCGGACGAGAGGAACAGCGACCGTGCCAACTGCTGGGTAATGGTGCTGGCCCCTTCGACCTTGCCCCCTCGGCGCACATTCGTCCAGGCCGCACGGAGCATGCCGATGTAGTCGAGGCCGGGATGCTCGAAGAACCGGACATCCTCGACCGCGATGACCGCACGTCTCAAGCGTTCAGGAATTTCCGCCACCGGGGTCAGGATGCGGCGCTCGATGAAAAATTGACCGATGAGCCTCTGATCCGTCGAATAGACCTGCGTCACCAGGCTTGGCTGATACGTCCCCAACTGCTCCAACGCGGGAAGGTCTTTCGAGAAGTGCCAAAGCAACCCGCCCACTGTCAGTCCCCCTATCAAGACTGCCGCCCCTAAGCCTAAGAGCGAGATCTGCCACCAGCGCCAAAAGCGACGTGGGGGCGGTTCACGAATCGGGTCTTGTAGCTGTACGGGGCGATCTATCATGGTTACACGGGATTACCAAATTCACCATACCGTGGAGGCTTTGAAAACTCAAGATTGAAGCCGGTGCCGCGCGCGAGGCCCCGCATCTTGCGCTAGCCTCGCTTGTGCCGAACACCATGATTCAGGTATACTCTCGTACGACGCCTGGGTTTCTGGGCGTCTTTTTTTTGGAGCATGCAGCAATATCTATGGATCAGACAGCCGCATCAGTATCTCCCGTCACCACGCAACTCGAGCCCAACGAGCGCCGGAGCGATATTCGGAATATTGCGATCATCGCCCACGTCGACCATGGCAAGACAACACTGGTCGACGCCGTGCTCCGGCAGACCCATGTCCATCGCAAGATCGACGATATGGGCGAACGGATCATGGACTCGATGGACCAGGAACGTGAGCGCGGGATCACAATCCGGGCCAAGAACGCCAGCGTGCTCTACAAGGGCGTGAAGATCAATATCGTCGATACGCCGGGGCACGCCGACTTCGGTGGTGAAGTCGAACGGACCCTGCGCATGGTGGACGGCGTCCTCATCTTGATCGACGCGAAAGAGGGCCCCATGCCGCAAACCACCTTCGTGTTGCGGAAGGCCTTAGCACTCGGCCACAAGGCCATCGTGGTGATCAACAAAATCGACCGTGCGGACGCGGTGATCGACGATGTAGTGAATCGGACCTTCGACTTGTTTGTCCACCTCGGCGCGACGGACGAGCAGCTCGATTTCCCGATCGTCTACACGGCGGCGATCAAGGGCACCGCGACGCTCGACGTGAATAAGCCCGGCACGGACATTACGCCGCTCCTCGACACCGTGCTGGACAAGATTCCCGCACCAGCCATCAACGCCGACGCGCCGCTCCAAATCCTGGTCCTCTCTCTGATTCAGGATCTCTACAAAGGCAAGATGGGCGTCGGTAAGATTCAGTCCGGTTCGATCGCCCGCAGGCAGAATGTGATCGTACTCGGAAAGGATGGCGCACAGTTCCCTGGAAAAGTGTCAGACCTCGCGGTCTACTCCGGTCTTGAACGGACGGATATGGAACGGGCCGAGGCAGGAGAAATCGTCGCGGTGGCCGGCCTGGACGAGGTGAGCATCGGTGATACGATTGCGGACGCGGAACATCCAGTCGCACTGACCCGAGTCA
>DASQFV010000006.1:0-7265 GCA_035632975.1 Nitrospiraceae bacterium | reverse complement strand
TGCACAGACGGCGGCACGAATCATGCGGGATCGCGGCATCGGCAGTCTGTTCGTGACGAACGGGAAGGAGATCGTCGGCATTCTGACGGATACCGATATGGTCCGGCGCGTGGTCGCGGCTGGAGCCGACACCCGCAAGACAACGGCCGAACAGATTATGTCGGCCCCGATCTTGACGATCGAGCAGAATAAGACGGTGTTGGACGCTAATGATCTGATGGCTCAAACGCATATCCGCCATCTCGGCGTGACTCAGGATGGCAAATTGGTCGGCATGATTTCTGTGCGAGACCTCGTGGTGTTCTTGACGAATCTCCCGAGGAAGTAATCCAATGGCCTTTCCGATACAACGGCTCCGGCGGCTGCGGCAGCATGAGGCATTTCGTCGCATGGTACGGGAGACGAGCCTGGCCCCGTCCGACTTTATTTATCCGCTGTTCGTCGTCGAAGGGCGGAATCGGCGGGAGGAGATTGGCTCGATGCCAGGCCAGTTCCGTTTCTCGGTCGATCTCTTGGTGAAAGAGGCATGTGAGATTGCGGCCTTGGGGATTCCCGCCATCATCCTCTTTGGGATTCCTGACCGGAAAGATGCGCGGGGAAGTTCGGGGTTTGATCCGAACGGCATCGTGCAGCGGGCCGTCAAAGCGGTGAAGGACCAGGTCCCAGGGCTGATGGTGGTGACCGACGTCTGCATCGACGAATACACCGATCACGGCCATTGCGGAATCGTCAAGGACGGTCGCATTCTCAACGATGAAACGTTGGAGTGTCTCCGTGCGATGGCCAGGACCCACGCGCAAGCTGGGGCCGACATGGTGGCGCCGTCCGATATGATGGATGGGCGGGTGGCGGCGATCCGGGCGGAACTGGATCAGGCTGGTTTTCCAGAGCTGCCGATCATGGCCTATGCCGCCAAATTCGCGTCCTGCTTTTATGCACCGTTTCGGGATGCGGCGTTTTCGAGTCCTCAATTCGGCGATCGGCAGTCTTACCAGATGGATCCCGCCAACCGCCGGGAAGCGCTTCGGGAGATCGCCCTCGACGTCGAAGAAGGGGCCGACATCATCATGGTGAAACCGGCACTGCCGTATCTCGATATCATTGCCGCGGCCAGAGCGCAGATGTTGTTGCCGGTGGCGGCCTATCAAGTGAGCGGGGAGTACAGCATGATCAAGGCGGCCGCCAACGCCGGCTGGCTCGATGAATCGCGGGCCATGATGGAATCGTTGCTCTCGATTAAACGGGCCGGCGCGGGTCTCATTCTGACTTACTTCGCCAAAGACGCAGCGCGTCTCCTCCGCTGACGACCATGCTGAAAGTGACGCGTGGGCGGTCCGGCGAGAGTCCACGTGCCTATCCGGTCGCCACGATCGGCAATTTCGACGGCCACCACCTGGGCCATCGAGCGCTGCTCCAGACGGTGGTCGAGACAGCCCGGAAGGCACAGGGGACGGCGCTCGTGCTGACCTTCGAACCGCATCCCGTAAGAATCCTCGCACCCCGCGTCGATCTTCGTTTTCTCACCAGTCCGGAGGAAAAGCTTGCGCACCTCGAAGCCGCGGGGATCGACGAAGTGGTCTTCCTGGACTTTACCCCCGCCTTCGCGGCGATGAGCCCGGATCAATTTGCCGAAGACATCCTGCATCGGTCTCTCACCCTGTCTGAACTGTTCGTGGGCAATCATTTTGCGTTTGGGAAGGGCCGGGCAGGGCGTATCGATGACCTCGTGCGTCTCGGTGGACAGTACGGCTTCCGCGTGCATCCCGTGACTCCCGTGATGATTGAGGGGGACGTGGTGAGTTCAAGCAGGATTCGCCAGCTAATTCAGGCAGGGAATATGGAGCGGGCTGCCACGTTGCTTGGACGCATCTATGGGATTCGAGGTACCGTGGTGCAGGGGATGCAACAGGGGCAGGCGATGGGCTGGCCTACGGCTAATCTGCGCGTCCCGGCTGATCGCGTCTTGCCGCCCGATGGAGTCTATGCCGCGCGGACGGTCCACGGTACTCAGACCTATGATGCGATCGCCTACATTGGGACTAGGCCGACCTTTGGAGCGGGCGAACGGCTGATCGAAGTCAATCTTTTGGATCAGATCAGCGATCTCTATGGCCAGGAGATCACCGTGCAGTTTGTGGCACGGGTACGCGGCGATCACACCTTTGCATCTGCCGATGAGCTGTCGAAGCAAATTGCCCGTGATGTTGAGCAGGCGCGCATCAGCTTGCGGCGTATTCCGCAGGGAGTGTAGTTACCATGGCCGCTGAGACGACGATTATGAGGCCGTCATCAAGGTCCGCCGCACGACCGGCACTGTTGTCCCATCTTGTGCGAACGGTGCGTCAGCAACAGCTGTTCGTTCCTGGTCAGCACTTGCTCGTGGCAGTGTCGGGCGGGCCCGACTCGATCGCGTTGTTCTCTCTCCTCCATCGCCTGGCCCGGTCCTGGCGGCTCACGCTGACGGCGGTTCATTGTAACTATGGGTTGCGCGGAGCGGAGTCCGACGGTGACGAATCGTTTATCAAAAACTTCTGTCGGGAACGACAATTGTCTCTTGTCATCCATCGACCCATACTGGTCAAGCGACGACAGCGCTCATCGCTTCAAGCCGCGGCCCGCGACGCGCGCTATGACTTCATGAAACAACTGGCGCACGAGGTAGGGGCTGACCACATTGCGGTCGGTCATACCGCCAATGACCAGGTGGAAACGGTGCTCATGTGGCTGTTGCGGGGGGCGGGCATGGCCGGGTTAGCAGGAATGCCGTACGCTCGTGAAGACAGGATTATTCGTCCTCTTCTCGCAGCCACCCGCGAGGATGTGCTGGCATACTTGGATCATGAAGGGCTGACCTATCGTCGTGATTCGAGCAATGAGAAGCCGCTCTACCATCGCAATCGGATCAGGAAGGAACTCCTTCCTGTCATCACACGGTTGGCCCCGGCTGCCGTCCGTGTGTTGCAACGGCAGGCAGACTTATTTCGCGAGGACGAACGATATCTGGCGGGGATTACACATGAGCTGATGCGCACACTCGTCAACCATGATTCTAAGGGCGTGCAACGAGTCGATCGCCAGGCCTTCATCGAGTTGCCGGTTGCGCTTCAGCGACGTCTCCTTCGGGCAATCCTACAGACCTACGACGAAGTGGAGCGCGCCAGCAGCCTTCGCGTAGTGGAGTCAGTTCAACGTGTATTCCTCAAGGGAAGGAGCGGGGCCCGGCTGTCTTTGAAGCAGACTCTCGTGATTCTGGATCAGGGGGTGGTGCGATTTACCCCAACAATGGGAAAAGATCATGGGCATGAGACTGATTCAGGGCAAGCGAAGAGGGAGGCCCTGCCGCTTCCAGTACCTTCAACGGTTTATTGGGCTAGAACGAACCAGCAAATTCAGGTACAACACATGACTCGTCGTGCTGCCGAGGAGATGGCCAGGGCTCCTTCTCAAGGACTCGTATTGTTCGATGCTGACCGTTTTTCGGAGCCTTTGTTGGTTCGGGCGTGGCAAGCCGGCGATCGATTCTCTCCTCATGGGATGAAGGGGAGGAGCAAGAAGCTGCAAGACTTCTTTACGGATAGGAAGGTTGCTCGACAGGAACGTGGGAAGGTTCCATTATTGGTGGCTCCAGAGGGAATTCTCTGGGTGGTGGGAATGCGGCAGGATGAGCGCTTCGTCGTTCGTGGTGGGACGACACGTTGTTTAGTTGTCTCGGTCAGCAACCGGACGTCAGAGAAGGAGTGAAGGAGAATGGAACGGATCTTCGGTCGGCCGATCGTGACGCAGGAACAAATGCGTGCCAGAATTCGTGAGCTGGGCAAGCAGATCACGACCGATTATACAGGGAAGGATTTCGTCTTGGTGGGGGTGTTGAAGGGAGCCTATGCCTTCTATGCCGATTTGGCTCGCGCAATCAGAATTCCCATGCGGGTCGACTTTCTTATGGTGAGGAGTGCCGGGGCGCGGGCAAAAACTTCCGTAAAGGTTAAAATGGTGACCGAGCTGACCGAGGACATCAAGGGTAAAGACGTCTTGCTGGTGGAAGACATCGTTGATTCCGGTCTGACGGCCCAATACTTGGTCAGGACCTTGGCGAAAAAGAAGCCCCGGTCGATTAAAGTCTGCACCTTGCTGAGTAAACCAGATCGTCGGACCATCAATGTCGCCATCGACTATGTGGGGTTTAAGATTCCGAATAAGTATGTGGTCGGGTATGGGCTCGACTACCAGCAGAAGTACCGGAACCTTCCTTATCTAGCTGTCTTGGATATGGAGGGAGATCAAGAGTAAGGGTTTGGTCACACGGTTGTCAGTATGAATGCGCCTGTGGTAACATCACCCATGGTCGTGGTTTTTCCTGACCGTTTGAGCGTGCCATCCACAAGGAGATCGGGATGAATTCCAGGACAAAGAATATACTTTTCTGGGTCGTCGTCGGCCTCTTCATGATTTTGCTGTTTAACCTGTTCAGCGTCCCGCATCATGAGCCTGAGGAAGATGTGATTTTTAGTGAGTTCATGACCAAACTCGACAAGGGAGAGGTCGAGCGGGTCATCATCAAATCCAGCCACATCAGCGCCGTCCTGAAAGACAAGACTCGTATTCGAACCTACTCGGTAGAATATCCTGAATTGGTGCAGGTCTTGCGGGATCGGGGCGTCCAGATTGAGGCGAAGCCACCGGATGAAAGCCCTTGGTACATTACGTTTCTTGTGACCTGGGGGCCGTTTGTGCTGTTCCTGGGGTTGTGGTTCTTCTTGATGCGGCAAATGCAGATGGGGGGCAATAAGGCTCTCTCATTCGGGAAGAGCCGCGCTCGTCTGCTGACGGAAGAGCGGAAGAAGGTGATGTTCTCCGACGTTGCAGGTGTCGATGAAGCCAAGGACGAAGTGCTAGAGATCATCGAATTTCTCAAGGATCCGCGCAAGTTCCAAAAGCTCGGCGGCCGCATTCCTAAGGGTGTCTTAATCGTCGGTCCTCCCGGTACAGGGAAGACGCTGCTGGCCAAGGCCATTGCCGGTGAAGCCAGTGTGCCGTTCTTCAGTATCAGCGGATCGGATTTTGTGGAAATGTTTGTCGGCGTCGGAGCGTCCCGTGTTCGCGATCTCTTCGAGCAGGGGAAAAAACATGCTCCCTGCATTATCTTTATCGACGAAATCGATGCCGTTGGTCGGCTTCGTGGAGCAGGGTTGGGTGGAGGTCATGACGAACGTGAACAGACTCTCAATCAATTGCTCGTCGAGATGGATGGATTTGATACGACAGAAGGTGTGATCCTGGTCGCTGCGACCAACAGGCCGGATGTCCTCGACCCTGCCTTGCTCAGACCGGGCCGGTTTGATCGGCAAGTCGTGGTTAATCGACCGGACTTGCGTGGCCGTACTGAAATTCTCAAAGTGCACACGAAGAAAGTTCCGATCGCGACGAACGTGGAACTGGAAAAAATCGCGCGCGGCACGCCGGGATTTTCAGGGGCCGACCTGGAAAACTTGGTCAACGAAGCGGCACTCTGGGCCGCGCGACTCAACAAGAAGGAAGTGGAAGTCGTCGACTTCGAGATGGCCAAAGACAAAGTGCTGATGGGGGCCGAACGGAAGAGTCTGATCTTGAGCGACGAGGAGAAGCGGACGACGGCCTATCATGAAGCAGGGCATGCGCTGATTGCCAAGCTGATCCCTGGAACGGATCCTGTCCACAAAGTAACCATTATTCCTCGGGGCCGTGCCTTGGGCGTGACGATGCAGCTCCCCATCGATGACCGGCACGGCTATTCGAAGGGTTATTTGTACAACCAGCTCGCTATCCTCATGGGAGGGCGTGTTGCAGAAGAGTTGGTGTTGAAGGAGATGACGACAGGAGCGGGGAATGATCTCGAGCGGGCAACGGATCTCGCGAGAAAGATGGTCTGTGAATGGGGCATGAGCGAAAAGATGGGTCCCCTGACATTCGGCAAACAAAACGAACAGGTTTTTCTTGGGCGAGAGCTCGGGAGTCAGCGCGACTTCAGCGAATCAATAGCCATGGAAATCGACCAGGAAGTCAAGCGGCTTGTGACAGAAAACTATGAGCGGGCAAAGCGCTTGCTTACAGAAAACATGGCCAGTCTGAAGCGTTTGGCGGAAGCACTTTTGGAGAAAGAAGTGCTCGACGGGTCGGATATCGATAACATTCTCATGCAGTCCACATCCCAGGCGGTTCCTGCCTAAACTCCGCATTGCTGATCCCGGGACGCCATTTCAGGGCATTGGAGTCCCGGGCAGTACATCCGAAAGACGATAGGCGGGAGGGAAGTCCTTCTCGCGAGTGGTGTGTTGTGACCTATACGCTATAGGGCCACGATAGGTGGCGGTCTAGGACAAATCAGGTCTGTTCGGTCAGTCTCGTTTGTTTGCTGCATGAGACTAACCAGAAAACCCGACAGACCAAGTGAACAAGACAGACTGGCTGACTTTTCCGCATCCCATTAAACGGAGGCCCGTGGTTTGGTGTTAGAACTGAACACATTGACACGAAGGGCGAAAGATCGGTCGATCGAATTCCCCGACCGGCCGTTAATAATGGGCATCGTAAACGTGACGCCGGATTCGTTCTTCGACGGTGGCCGCTATTTGGATGCGGAAGCCGCCGTGGCCCATGCCGTTCAGTTGGTAGAAGAAGGGGCGGATCTGTTGGATGTCGGCGCAGAGTCGACGCGGCCCGGTGCCGATGTCGTGAATGAGGCAGAAGAGCGTCGTCGAGCAATTCCCGTTGTGAACGCAGTTGCAAAAGCTGTGAGCGTTCCAATCTCAATCGATACCTCAAAGGCTGCTGTTGCACGCGCGGCTCTCGATGCGGGGGCGGTCCTCGTGAACGATGTCACGGCTTTACGAGGCGACCCTGCCATGGTCGATGTGGTCGCCCAAACGGGAGCCGGAATCGTCCTGATGCATATGTACGGTACGCCGCGTACAATGCAGCAGGCCCCCCGCTATGACGACGTGGTCGGCGAGATCTCCGATTTTTTCGAGGAACGAATCCGTTTTGCGATGGCACATGGCATCGTACGAAGGCAAATCATTCTTGATCCAGGTATCGGATTTGGTAAGCTGTTGGTGCATAACCTTACGCTGTTAGCCCAATTGCGCCGTTTCGAGCAGTTTGATTGTCCATTGCTGGTCGGTGTTTCACAGAAGGCGTTCCTTGGGCAGCTCGTGGATCGTCCGCTTCAGGAACGTCAGTGGGGCACGGCGGCGGCGGTGGCGATAGCAGTGGATCGTGGGGCTGGAATC
>DASQFV010000005.1:0-2085 GCA_035632975.1 Nitrospiraceae bacterium | reverse complement strand
CTTAATGATCAAGGCCATAAGGCGGCAAGGTGGTCAGGCGAGTGTCCTCGACATGGCCTCCGGTCGTGAAGTGATAGAGCGACTGAAACATCGCGTCGTTGAATCCCATTACCTGATGGACCGGGTCATCAAAAAAGCATCCGATTCCCGTCGCACGGACTCCAGTCGCCTCCGCCTCAAGATAAAGCACTTGGCCGATCACTCCCGTCTCCCAGAAAAGTCTCCGGTAAAACCACGGTCCATGCCGTCGCAGGCTTGATTCGAATTCCGCGATCATCCCCAAGGAAAACGCACTATCCCCGGCGATATCCTGACCGCAACTGACCTTGGCAGCCAATTGCCGCGCATCGCCCTCTTCGAGCAGAAACAGAGGCAAGTCGTCCGGACAACCAGGTGGTGAAGTCCAGGCGAATTGTTGGTGCATCGCTTGTCTGAGCAAGCCCACCTTCGCAGGATTACGAACCAGCATGTAGAGACCGGGAGCAAGACCATCCACCAGATGAACGAACAGGGCAAGATGAATGGCCGGCTCCCAGGGCAGGACGTCCCAGGGTATCGGACGCATGCACAGGTCACGATCAACCCGTGGCATGACGCGGGCCAGCATCGTGAAGAAGCTGCCGACTGAAATCGAGGTGTTGCCATCGAACGCAAGCGCGCTGCGCCGTTGGCGGATCACCTGTCCAGCCCTTGGCTGACCCGGGTAGATGCCCGGCGCATTGGTGCTCGGGTTAATCCGGGTCTTCATTGAAGGACTGTCGTGATTCAGTTCGACGACTCTCCGTTCAATAGTCTTTTTCCACGAGGCGACTTCCACCTGGCTGAGGATCTCCCACTGCAGCGGATCGTCTCGACTCAGCCGGTTTGCCTTGCCGTGCCAAATGTGTTGCGTCAACTCGCGAACAGCATCGGGGGCAAGGGACAGGGGCAAGGAGATTGTCCTTCCAGTGGCAAGATCGGCAGCTTGATCGGCGGGGCGCGCGGACACGTTACCGGCGAAGCCGGCCGCTTGCGGGGAGCGCGCCATTGGCCCGCCTCCCGCCCCGGATGGCTTCGCCAACGCTGTCTCGGCGGGGCGCGCGGACACGTTACCGGCGGAGCCGGCCGCTTGCGGGGAGCGCGCCATAGGCCCGCCTCCTGCCCCGGATGGCTTCGCCAACGCTGTGTCGGCGGGCCAGACGACGGCGAGGCAATCAGGGTGCTCCCGTTCCACCCCTTCGAAATCCTCGGGTCGATCTACCCCCAACAAGGCGGCAACCGTGTCATCAGCCAGACCGTCCAACAGCAGCATGCGCCAGCCTAGCGTCCGGGCCGCAATGCGGGCGCTGCCGATCGCGTGTCCCACGTCATGTTGACAGTAGCGAAAGGCTCGCTCTCCGTACTTCCAGGTTTCCCGCCAGTTCACCGAGGTAAAGCCAACAAGGAAGGCGTTGGGCGGGAATTCTTGCAGGAGAGAAGTGAAGCTTTCCTTCGGCAACTCTGCTCGCAGCTCCAGCGCATGCTCCTTGGCCGTGTAGTGATAAAGACCCGGGAACGGCAAAAGGCCTGGGATTTTGTCAATGAGCAAATAGCCTTCGGTCGGATGCAGGTTGCCGCTCGACGGGTTGGTCCGAAGCGCCCAGCGGACCTCACCGGCCTGCTTCCATGCCGAAATGGCCAGCGAATATTCAAAAAAGCGCGAAAGGGAGGGGACGGTGACCGGATCGCTCGCGATTGCTCCAGGGCGATACAAGTCTTCATAGAGCGGCGAGAGCTGAGCGGCGTCAGGTTTCAGGAGCGGTAAGGGAATGAGTGGAGATCCCTCGTATCGTCGAAACGGATCCGGCTGATTCGCCCAATCCATGTAGCCGAGCGCGCGCGCATAGCGGGAAAAATGATGTTTCGTCTCCTGGTGGTACCGCATTACCACCTCCAGCGATTCGAGGGATTCCACAGCACCAGCAGGGTCTTCTGTCGTCCGATGGTTCACAAATCAGATGCTCCTGCCGCAGAGTCTACCTGCCTCCTTTAATCATCGCCTTCTCGTCGTGGTCGCTTGCAGAGATTGAAGGGTTGAAGCTCACGCTTACGCTGGTCTCGCCGCCG
>DASQFV010000004.1:0-7982 GCA_035632975.1 Nitrospiraceae bacterium | reverse complement strand
GTGCGCAGCGTACGGGTATAGTCCTATTGGGCCTCGCCTGCATCACGGGTCTCCCGAGTCTTCTCACTCTGCAGGGAGGCCGCTATGACGCTCCCGTCGTGAAACTAAGAACCTTCATTGCTTTATACATCAGTGGAATAGAATTAGGCCGTAAATTTTGCATTAAGATCTTGTATGATTTTTCCATTAACGGCTCACTACATCATGCCAAAAGGTTCCCAGCTAACTCACATTATTCATGGAGGTTCATCACGGAAGCGCCCGAAAGCGCGTTCCTCGTGAAGCGTATCTCGTATCGCGCATGCAACGTTACAGACACACTCATTCCGTCCTGCGCTTCACGTTTCACGAACGACGCTTCACACGCAAGAGCAGCGGATCGTCGGTTGCAGTAGAAGTTTTCGTGAATAATGCAGGCTAGGATCGGCTCAAGAGATACATTGGTCCGGTTGGTTGCGGGCGGCCTCCTGAGGGCTCAAGGCTGACGGCAAAGGTCTTTGCATCCGTGAAGCTCGGCACCTTCTTGACCAGTAGGTGAGCGGTGTCTCCGCGATCCATGTGAAAGGTCCCGATGCTCATGGGTTTGTCGTGAATGGCCCACAGTTGATAGGTCATGCCAGCGGGACATTCCGGCAGGTTCACGGAGTAGAGCCAAACTTTTTGGGTTTGAGAATCGTACAGCAGGAAACCCGCGGCCCGTTTCGCCATGTCCGATCCGGTGAGGGAGACGGCCTTGACGTTAGGAATTCGAAGGAGTGTGGCTAATTCGTCTTGCGGAGTCCCGGCGATGCGAGCGCTGCCTTGCCGGGTTAGTTGAACACGGGTCTCTTCCAGTTCAGCTTCACGCTGGGCCAGCTGTTCCTTGGCTTCCGTGGCTTCGTTCGTTCGTTGCTGCATTTCGTTTCGTAATTCGGCGAGGACTTTGGCTTGGTCGCCGACCTCACGATGCATATCGGCAAGCTTCGCCGACTTCTCCTGGAGCGATGTTTCGAGCTTTTTAATGTTCGATGTGTCGATGGAACGTTGTGCCGACACGTTCCACGCGAAATATCCGCCGACCGCCACGATCAGGAGCGCGGCCAAGCCAAGGGCCCAGGGTAGTGACAACGATCGGGCAGGGGCGACGGGAGGAAAGAGGTGGTTCATCCATTCGCCAGGTTCCAGACTCGGCCGGGCCGGTTCGTTCGGTGCCGCTTCAGCTGGAATCGGTGCGGGGTTTCGTCCGGCCATGATCGTGGCTTTGAGAGAGCGTGGAGGGTTGGTCGGACTGAGACCGAGCGGGAGGAGAGCGGCGACGGATTGATAGTCTTTCAGCGCACTGTGACAGGAGGCGCAGCCGGCGAGCAAGTGGGCTTCCAGCGCCTGTCGTTCGATCCGGTCCAGTGCGCCTGCAGCATACAAGGGAACCGATTCTTCGAGTTCTTCATGCGTCATCGGAGCTCACCATGGTTCCACCACTGCTGGAGGCCATCTCGGAGTTTGGACATCCCAAGTTTGATCCGTGTCTTGACGGTCCCGAGCGGCTGGTTCAGCCGCTCGGCAATCTCGGCATGGGAGAGTCCTTCGTAGTAGGCGAGTTCAATCGCCTGTTGCTGCGCCTGGGGCAATCCAGCCACAGCTGCCCCTACCGCAATACGCAGTTCTTGATCGGCCTGTGTCTCAAACGGGCTTGGACCCAGGTCGGCCACCTGCGCAGCAGTTCCGGCTTCCAGCGAGCTCGTGGCCCGATAGCCTCGTGCGGCCCTGGCCCGTAGCCGGTCGATGGCCCGACTTTTGGTGAGGGTGACCAACCATGCGACCGGGGTTCCACGCCCGACGTCATAGCGGGAGACCTTCCGCCAGACTTCCAAATAGACATCCTGCAAGAGCTCCGCTGCTTCCTCGTGATTCCCCAAGATCTTGACTGCCAACGTGAACAAGAGCGTGCTCGAATGGTCATAGAGCTGGCTGAACGCCTGCTGATCGCCTTTGACCACGCGGGCCAGCAAGGTTGGATCGATCATCGAGGTGGCGTGTCGTGGGGGTTTATCCATCATGCGAGCGAGTGGTGAGGGAAAGCCGGAATTACCTCATGTCCGCCACGACTATAGCATCCTACGGAGGGAACGGCCAAAAGGATGTGTGTTTCAGGTCGTGCCTCTAGCCGGAAGGTTCGCGATTGCAGCAGAAACGTACAAGAATAATGTGGGTTAGACTTGACAGTATCGAACGATCACTTCGGCGGCCTCTGCTGCACCGGTTGGAGGTGGCGGCAACGAAGGCACCGGCGAAGCCAAGGCTTGCAGTAAGGTTGGCTCCCACCGGCCTCGCGTGAAGTCGTCGATCGACAATTCGATGCCACGTCCGTAGCGATGCAGATAGTCGACCAGCGGCGGTTCATCGGCAAAATTGTATCGGCGGACGTACACAACTGGCTGTTGAAGCGCGACCGCCTCAACGATGGTGCCGTAACCGGGTTTGGTCATGATGACATCGACAGAGGAAAGCAGGGTCTTGAAGGAGAATGGGAGCGTCTCAGTGGAGTGAATACGGGAATATCCCGGTGGGACTGGGCCGTCGAAGAGGAAACGATAGTGGCGCAGCGGTTCCATTTGTTTAAGCGGAAGGGACGTTAGAGGAACACCACCAAATCCCACCAAGACGGTCCGTTCGTTGGGCGCCAGGGTGAGGGCTGAGGCAAGTCGGTCTCGTTCAGGGGAGGTGGGGCTGGCTATCGGGCCAATATCGATAATGTTGGAGAAGACATCGATTCTGGGAGCAGGGGTGATGCGAAGGGCCATGAAGGCTTTTGCATAGGAACCACGGATGCACTGAATCAACTGCTGGTGTGAATTGTCTGATGCGTGGCAGTATTCCTTGAGTACGAGGTCCCAGGTAAAGCTCGCCAAGGCGACGGTCGGTATCTGTGCGCGGAAACCGGCCTCGATGGCAAGGTAGGGCGTGTCGGCGATGATCAGTGCGGGTGATGCTGCCTGCATGGCGGCGACTTCGTTGGACAGGCGTGCCTCCCAGGTTTCGTGGAAGCGATGGTGCGCCGCCCAGGTCGCGTCGATGTCGATCTTGAGGGGTCCGTCTTGGATACAGCCGATGTCCTGTTGCTCGGGACTGAGTTCCCATTGGATCGCCAGGCGGTCGCGGAAAAACGAGGATGGGACCGTAGTGCGTAGGACGGCGGTCAGGCCGGGAACGAGGGCACCCAGTGCATTGAGTACGGGCACCACTTGCGCGGCGTGGCCGTATCCGTGTCCGGAGATCGCACACCAAATCAGCGGCATAGCAGGGTGCTGAAAAAGCTCCTCAACGTCGTTCTCGGCTCATCGAAATCCTCAACGGGGACCCGGCCGCGTCACCACTCGGCGGCGCGCACAGACTTGGTGCTCCTTATTCGTCGCACCGTGCGCCCCAGAGGGTACGCCTCCGGTTTCGACTCGCCTGCGGCCTTTTCGGGATAAGGCGCGTCTTGGCGCGCCGGGGTTGGGTGGGTGAGAACGATGACCTTTTTGAGCACCCTAAATTGAGATGCGTTAGGCCGTATGCCCATGGCTTAGCTGGTGGAGTGATCCGACTCTAATGGCGCGATATTGTATTGCAGCTCGAGGTCGAATTCGTCGATCAATTCATTGGCTGTGGTCGCGCCGAGATCGGAGCGTACCTCATTGATCACAAGATCAATCGCCATCCCGGCCTGTGCCCCGTACTGCGTCATCGCCGATTCGATTCGCTGTCTGGCCTCTTCAATCTTCACGGGGTGCTCCTCGCTCCATCACGATCCGATTCGTTATCCCAATGTCCGTAGCAACGCTTGCATTTCAGGGACTAAGTCCCCCCCTCCGTTAGATCTACCGGAGCGTGCGGCGTCGATGCCGGCTTGCAAGATGGGCTTCGCTTCGTCCTTCCGTCCCAAAGAGATTAAGGCGCGCCCGAGGCCCAGGTGCGACGCAACGTGGGTCGGGTCTAGCTGTGTGGCGATGGTCAGGTGCTCGACCGCTTCTTCGAGATTCCCGCCTTCCTGAATGAGTTTATTCCCGAGCCCGTAACGGCCGAGAAAGCCCTGTGGGTTTTTGGTGACCATCTGTCTGAACGCGTCGATATCCACACCAGCCTCCTCATGAGTGTCGGGCCTATACTACCACTGCAAGGAAGGAAAGAGCCAGACCTCTGAAGAGTGATGAACGGTTTTGGGTGGGGCTACCGAGGAGAAGAGTCTGCGATCGGTTGGGACATGGGAATCGCACGGTGGGACGAGTGGCGGACTCCGACCGAGACGGTGCGAATCGAGTTGCCCTGGGGTTGCTCGCTGCTTGCGAGGTAGAAAGTCGAGTCTTGAATCACTTGATTGAGCAAGGACGACAGGCAGGCTTCCGTGACCCGACCTTTCAACTGTTCGATGACTTCCGGGTTCGCGCCGAACAGATTGTAGTGGGCCGATCCATTGGACGTGGCGGTGTATTGCTTGATCTGCCCGTCCCATCGTTCCATCTCAAGCGACATCTCGGCGCCGTAGTCGTAATTGAGGGAGATGAACGGCGCCAGCGCAAACATCGAGGCGCCGACGACGAAGCCTCGCCAGGCAGCTTGGCCGGCATGGGGCTCTACAAGATTGTCGATCGACAGGCGCACAGTGACGCGAGCCTGGTCCGTCGCCGGTTGAGTGTACCCTGATTGATAATGTTGAGAGAACAGGCGAGTGGCTTCGATGGCACCGAGTACCTGCCGTTCGAGGCTTTCGGGAGGAGCGATCGACGCGCCGTTGTGGGTCACCCGTATCGTCTCAAGCAGGAGAGGTACTCGGGCATCAGTGGCCACCGTGGCGTTGGTAGGCGGTGCGGCATCTGTGGGGACAGCCAGTTCGATCCAGTGGGAACAGCCGGTTCCAAGACCTAGTGTCATGGCGAGAACGCTGCCGATCAATGGTCGTGAAACAATCTGGCCCATCATCGTGTCTCCTCCCGATTCAGAAAAAAAACGAGAAGCCGCCTAAGGGCAAACTGGCATTGAGTCCGATGTTCGGGTACTGCGTGCCGGCGTTGGAGATATGTTGAAAGCGATAGCCGATGTTGAGAGCGGCCTGGTCGGTCAGAAAATAGGACACCCCGAATCCGGCACTCAAGACAAAGTTGAACTGGCCGGATTCTTCCGGAATCTTTCCGGCGAGATCGGTCCAAAAGGGGCCTCCGGCGAATTCGGCATAGGGCCGGATCCGGTTGTGTGCGACGAAGGTGTATTTGATTTTCGGGGTAAACCCGACACCGTGCGTGACGAATGGTTCCTGGAACTGGATGTAGACCATCTCGGCGCCGAGTGAGACTTGCCCCCGATACCAACTGTCGCTAATGGGATCGCTCAGCGTCATCATCCAGGAGGGCATAAAAACAACTCCTCGCTGCTTCGTGGTGTGGTCCTCTGTGAGAAGATGAGGCAAAAGATATCCGACCGAAAGGCCGACTTCTTGTGTCCCCACCGTGATCTTAGGCGTGGGGTCGGCGGCGTAAACAGGGGAAGACAGGGCGGCCATGAGCGTGATTAACAATAGATAGATGAGCAATGTCCCAACCTGTCTGCGAAGTTCATGTCAGTATCCTGTCGGCTATCGGGAGGTGAACCTTGATGGACAGGTGTGACAGCCCTCACATTAGCAGAGGACTTCAATCTGTCCAGTAAGATGCGAATTTCAGCCAGGTGACTGGTATGAAATCAGGAAGAGGTATGGGTTAGGGACGCGGGGGAGGTTGACGGATGTGTGTCAACGATTCCAGATCATGCCCCAACTCCGGTAGGTCGTAATGTGTCGCGAGGAACACGACGCGTTCGAGGCAACGGATAGCCGATACTCGATCGGCAACGCGGCTATACACGTCAGCTAACAGGCGCAGCACTGCGGCTTCGCCAGGGGCGTTTCCGAGCTTGATAAAATGTTCGGACGCGTTGTTGAAACATTTCTCCGCCTTTCGCACGTCGCCGGCATCCAGAAACATTTTTCCCAGCTGACTATAGGTGAGTGCCAGCCCGTCCTCATTGCCGACGATGCGATGCGCATCGAGGGCCTGGGTGAAATATGCGGTGGCTGCATCCCATTGTGTCTGGCGGGCCTCTTCCATTCCGAGGTTATGGTAGAGGATGCCGAGTGCCCGGTGATCGTTCAGCGGTGCGAGGAGGTCGAGGGCTTCGAGATAGTAGGGCCGGGATTTTTCCGGATGGTCGGTGCCGATGTGAAGATTGCCAAGATTCACCAGCGTGTGGGCGATGGCGTGCTGATCCCGTTCCGTGCGCTGGATGGTCAGCACTTCCCGGTAGCAGGCTTCTGCGTGATCCAGGTCGCCCGAAAGGGCGCAGACGTTGCCAAGATTGCCGAGCGAATCGGAGAGGGCTCGGTGGTCATTGGCCAGGCGATCATCCACGACCGCCTGTTCGTATGCGGCTTCAGCCTTGGCCAGTTGTCCACGGTGAAAAAAAATTCGTGCGCGATGTTTGTCGGCGTCCGACATCTTCAATGCCGTTCCTCATTGCGCCTAACGCCCTACGTCTCACACCTATCGAATCTGCACCCATCAATCGCCGCCCTTCGGCGTGTCCCGTCGAAACTCGACTTGAATCTCATCGTCTTCATCGAGCCCCAATCCATCACGAAATGAACCATAGAGTTCCGTGATCTGCTCGATGTCTGCTTGATGCTTCCCATCGGGAGAAGCCAGAAATGATTCGCAGAGGCGGAGGCCCGTCTGGAAATGATGCGCAATGGTCTCCTCCGTAACCTGCTGCCAGGTGATAAAGATACAGAAGGCCTGGAAGGAGTAGGCTTTCGGATATCGGCCAGCGAGAGCCAGTAGCCGTTCATACGCTTCGCGCGCCGTCGATCCAGCGTTGGAGGAAAACGTGTCTTCCAGTTCAACAGCGGTGTCCCAGTCGGGACCGAGTTCAGCCTCGGCTCGTCTAAATGTCTCTTGTGCGGCAAGTGCGGCGTCGAATTGCATGGTTGACCTTACATCTTGTTGAGGCAGGATACGCGTTACGAGAAATACAGGTCAATGATGCGCAAGATGGGACGGGTCAAAAAGACCGCTCAAAGTCTTTGACTTGAGTGAAGCCCTGAACCAATAAGGGCTTCACAACTCGATTCAGGTTGGATTTCGTCATCGCATAAAACGTAGTGTATTCGTCATGATCTGCATAAATGACGAGCGGTTGGGGTATTGGGATTAATGCAAAATCGATCCAGTCTTGAAAGGTCGCAAGAACTTAGTTCCTTCATGCTGTGGATGGCAATCGATTCGATGGACCAGTCGTGGGTAAGATTCATGGATTGTGGATGGGCGGAAAGCAATTTCCTCAGGTTCTTGGGTTCAAACACATGGCCGTCTATTACGATGATTCCTCCTTTGATTGGCACAAGAGCTGAGATTATTTATCTCCACGCTTTCCTGCTGAATTTTGCCAAAAGGGCCCGGGTTATGCGAAAGGGTATATATGTGGAGATATCTGAGTTCATTTGGGAAGTCTACTACAATATTTTACACCGGACCATCGAATCATCGTGTTTCATATTGTGAGACTTGTTAGCCACGCGTTTACTTTCATTCCTGAGGCTCTGTAGACTGGCTGTAGGTTACAATGAGTACTGAACAGCCAGTTCCAGCTATATCAACTGAGTCTGTCTCTATCGATCCCATCGATCGCGTGATCCGCTATCACGTCCAGACCAAACATCATTTCAACCGCTATGCTCGCGCGCTTGGCTATTTGGACTGGGCAAATCAGCCAGATCCGTTTCGACGGTTCGAGGGAGCACCGCTCGTTTCTCTACCGTTGCTGAAGCCGGACGAAGAGCCACGGCCCCCGGCCTATGACGCCATCTATCAGCCTGGGGCGGTTGCGTGCCAACCAGTAAACGTACGAACGCTTTCCCGGTTCTTCGAGTTCGCCCTGGCGCTGTCGGCCTGGAAGAAGGCAGGGGAGTCGGAGTGGGCGCTGCGAAGTAATCCGTC
>DASQFV010000003.1:0-5204 GCA_035632975.1 Nitrospiraceae bacterium | reverse complement strand
GGGGAGAGATCCCTTCTTTGCGCCCTGGCCCGATGTGGTGCAATTCAACGGGTTTCATCCAGGATTGCGCAAGGCGATCATCGAGACCGTGGGATCAATTGCCGGGCAATGCGACGGCATGCGCTGCGATATGGCGATGCTGCTCATGACGCCCATCTTCGAGCGCACCTGGGGCCCCCGCGCCGGGCCACGTCCAGAGAACGAATACTGGTCCGAGGTGATCCAGGGGGTGCGGAAGCGTTCCCCCGATGTCCGCTTCATCGCTGAGGCCTACTGGGACAAGGAATGGGAGCTTCAGCAACAGGGGTTCGATTACTGCTACGACAAGCGACTGTACGATCGCCTTGAGCATGATCCGGCGGAGAGCGTGCGCCTTCATCTCTGTGCAGACCTGCCCTACCAGGAGAAGCTCGTTCGCTTCATCGAGAACCACGACGAACCGCGTGCCGCTGCGACATTTGCGAACCAGAAGGCACGGGCTGCTGCGGTGACGTTCGCAACCCTGCCGGGCGCCAGACTATTTCACGAAGGGCAATTCGAGGGACGCCGCGTGAGACTCCCAGTGTTCCTGCGCCGCCGTCCCGATGAAATCACGGACCGGAATCTTCAGGGATTCTATAAATCCCTCCTTCACGCGCTAGACAGCGCAGACTTCAAGGACGGAGAGTGGATACTGTGCGAGAGAACCGGCTGGCCGGACAACGATAGTTACCTGAATGTCGTCGCCTCGTGCTGGCAAAAAGGGGCCGACCGCCACCTGATCGTCGTCAATCTTTCAGGAGTCAGATCCCAGACGCGCGTCAGATTGCCATGGGGCGATCTTGCAGGCCGTTCCTGGCGGTTGACCGATCCGCTGCAGATGACGGTCTATGATCGATCGGGCGACGAACTGCACGCATCGGGCTTTTATGTTGACTTGGAGCCGTGGAACTATCATGTCCTCCACTGCGAGCCCAGATAGGCGCCCCTCTCGACTTATTCACCTCCTAACCCTAGAATGGCGCCGATGCCGATGAGCCATGTCGTGCATACTCTAATCGCGCGCAGGTGACGCCGCGTTCACGGCCTCTCCGCACATCATGCCTGTCGGCCAGATCCCCAAAGAATCTGAGTCATGGGCTCTTCGATAGAGCCAACCGGGCGAGCCATGTGGCCATACTGTCTATGAGGAGGATTTATGATCGTATGTAGAAGAAATCGCAGGATGTGTCCGCTTTATGGGTGCCGCTGGCTCCTTTCTTGTCTGTTACTGATGACCCTACAGGCCACGGCCTGCTCGATGAATCCGGTCAGCGGACGGCCCGAGGTCACGCTCATTTCGGTTGAACAGGAAAAGAAGATTGGAGAGGAGGAGGCCAAGAAGGTCGAGGCGCAGATGGGCCTGCTCGACGACACGCAATTCCACCCGTACCTGGATACGCTCGGCCAGCGGCTGGCGAAGGAGTCACCGCGCCAGGACGTGACCCACCAGTTCCACGTCGCGGATATGGCGGAGCCGAACGCCTTCGCCCTTCCAGGCGGCTACGTCTATGTCAGTCGTGGATTGCTCGCCCTGGTGAATTCCGAAGATGAACTTGCCGGTGTAGTGGGACATGAGATCGGTCACGTCGCGGCGCGGCACACCGTACAAAAGATTTCCAAGCAAGGTCCCTTTGCCGCGGTCTTTGGGATCGCGTCGGGGCTTGCGGGGATCGTCAGTCCGCTCGCGGCAAATATCATAGGAGGAGTAGGCGATCTGACGCAGGGCCTGCTCTTCTCGCCATACAGCCGCAGCCAGGAGACAGAGGCGGATCGAGTGGGACAGGAGATGGCGGCGAAGGCCGGATGGGATCCGGCCGCCTTGTCTGTCTTCTTGAGTTCCCTCGAGCGCGAAGTCGAGCTCCTGAGCCAGAGCAAGGAGCCCAGGAAACCCAGCTTTTTTGACTCTCACCCCGCGACACCCGATCGAGTGAAAAAAACTGCGGAGCATGCCAAGGAACTGAAGCCCGCGAACAGAGCGCCGATCAGCGCGACCCACGAATCGTTTCTCGCTCGCCTGGACGGCATGGTGGACGGCCAGCGGGCCGCGAACGGCATCTTTGAAGGGCGCACCTTCCTGCATCCCGACATGAACTTCCTCGTGCAGTTTCCGGAGAAATGGCAGCACGACAATACTCCGCAGAAGATCGTGGCGGCAGCGCCAAATGGAGAGGGGGCCGTGCTCGTGGGGGCCGTAGCGGAAGGGACCGATCCTATGGATGGCGCGCGCGAGGTCGAGAAGAAAACCAAGTCCGACGTGGTTGCAAAGACAGAAAAGCTGACCATCGGAGATCTTCCTGCCGCTCACACGCAAATCAAGGCGGACGGCAAGGTGACGCTCGACATCACCTGGATTGCGCATGGCGGACTCATCTATCAGGTGGCGGGCATGGCTCCAACCAGGCAATTCGATACATTACAGCCCCTATTCCATTCAACTGCCCACAGTTTCAGGCCGTTGTCGGCATCCGAACGTGATGGGATCAAGGAGAAGCGTATTCGTTTGGTCAAAGCCAGGGCGGGAGAGTCGATCGAGGCCCTGGCGGCTCGCACCAACTCAGCCTGGAAGAAGGAGCAGATTGCGGTCATGAATAATCTTGCGGTGGGGGATCAGCTCAAGGAAGGGCAGGTCATCAAGGTGGCCATCGCCGAACAGTATGAATCGAAGAAATCCAAGTAGGACCCAGGGCGCGTTGACTGCAGGACTTTCGATGCTAAGCGGAAGGCTCTTCGGCTTGTTCGCAACGGTGGTTATCCTAGCCATCCTCCAGGGGTGTTCCTACGTAAAACCTATCCCGAACCAGCCGCTGAAGCAGTGGGACCCAACTGCCGGGTACCGATTCCGCAACCTCACGTCGCCGGATACGAACAATACCGATGGCCTCCTGATTCTCGCGGCCTTTTCCGGAGGGGGTAGCAGGGCTTCCACGCTGGCCTTTGGGGCGTTACGGGAACTTGCCCTCCATCAGATCACCTGGGAAGGCAAGCAGAAGCGGTTGCTTGACGAACTGGACGTCATCTTCGCCTTGTCCGGAGGCACCTTTACCGCCGGGTACTACGCGCTGCACGGCGATCGGATTTTTCATGACTTTGAAGCTCGCTTCTTGCGGAAGGACTGGGAAAGCGAACTCAAAGCCAGAGTGCTCAAGTCTCCCAGTAATTGGATCAGGCTCTGGTCTCCCTATTTTGGTCGCGCGCATCTCATGGCCGAAATATTGGATGAATCGCTCTTCGAGGGCGCTACCTATGGAGATCTGATCAAGCGCAATCAGCGTCCCTGGCTCTTTATTCACGCGTCGGATATGGCCACCCTCTCCCGCTTCGAATTCCATCAGACACAGTTCGACATGATCTGCTCGGATCTGAGCCAGCTGCCGATCGCCTGGGCCTCTGCGTCGTCCGCGGCGCTGCCGTTGGTGCTTAGCCCCATTAGCTTGAAGAATTATGCCGGACAATGTGGCTATCAGCTGCCTCCCTGGCTGGGCGCAGCCAAAAAAAAAGGCGGCATCGCCGGCCAACGAGCGAACGAGCTGCTGTCATACCAGGATATCGAGAAACGTCCCAACATCCATCTACTTGATGGCGGCCTCTCGGACAATATGGCCCTGCGCGGTCTGATCGAAGGAGCCAGCGTCATGGGGGGCCTGGAGCGATTCTTAAAAGAAGGCAACCTAAAGCAGGTCAGGAAGCTGGTGGTGATTTCGGTGAATGCCGAGACCAGTCCCGATGTGCTCGTATACCGGAGTGATCATGTCCCGGTCGTCTCCCGGGCGATGGGCGCCATGGTCGACTTGCCGATCAATCGCTATTCGTTCGATTCGATTACGCTCCTGCGGCACGGAGTGGAGAAGGTACGTCTGGAACTTCGCACCACACCAAGAGCTGCCGACAGCCCGTTTGCACCCGACGCCGACATCTATTTCATCAACGCCAGCTTGGCTGAAGTGACCGATGAGGAGGAACGGTGGTCGCTCATGAAGATTCCTACCACGCTGTACCTCAAAGACCCGCAGATCGACCAACTGCTCCTGGCCGTCTCGCGGCTGATCCGAAACGACCCGGAATTTCAGCGGCTGATGCGGGACCTGGAACCAACCTCCCGACCCCGGAAAGACTGAAGGATGCAACAGATTCCGCTGGTTCATTAAGTCCAAGTCATGACCGCGAGCGAGCGCAGAGAATTACCCGCGTGAGGTTGTGAAGCTGACAAATTCGCGAAGCAATCTTGCCGGGGTATGCACCTGGCTTCTAGGAGCGATGGCACTGCTCACGGTGTATCCCGTAACGACGCTGGGACAGGACACAGTGCAAGGGACGTCTCCCGGGAGCGAACCGGCAGCAGCCCCTCAGGTGGAGATGAATGAGCCTGCAGAAGAGCCCCATGCCCCACCAGAGAAACGCCGCGTCCTCAGCAGGTTGGGACCTCAGCCTGTGACGCCGGAGCAGCGGGAAGAAGCGGAGCGTCTCAGAAAACTGGCCGCCAAGTATGGAATCGACCCCACGGCCATCGTGGGACGAGTGCAGCTGACTTCTGCATACGTCGACCTCCCTCAGGGGGCGCGAGCCGTCGATACGGTGGCCCGGGTCGATCTGCCGTTCCGGCGGGACTTCTTGCTCCGCGTGGATGCGCCGTTCTTGAAATGGAGCGATCCGGGTCGCCCCGGCGCCACCAGCGAGCAAGGATTCAGCGACCTCGCGGTCACGGCTGGGTGGCGGGCTTATAACACGCCCGAATATGCCGTACTCGTCGGCGTGCTCACGACTATGCCCACCGCCGCCGAGACCGGATTGGGCCTCGGCAAGTATACGGTCGGTCCAACCATTGCCACGGCCAGGTTTCTCCCCCGATGGGAGTCTTTCCTGGTGGGGTTGTTTACGCAACAATTTTCCGTCGGCGGCGATCCTGCTCGAAACTCCATAAATCGTTCGAGGATAATTGGGCAAGTCAATTCGTTTTGGGCCGAGCGCTGGTGGACCATCGCGCAGGCAACGTGGCAGGTCGATTGGGAACGGAGTGCGAAAACCAGTATGGCCCTCGAACTCGAAGTCGGTCGAAGTGTGGTGGGACGATTGGGTGTATTTGCACGTCCGGGGGTCGGGATTTGGGGGCAGGAAGTCCCCGGTGCCTTCGACTGGAATGTCGAGGTGGGCGTTCGCTATATGTTCCCGAGTTTCTAGCAGGATGC
>DASQFV010000002.1:0-3180 GCA_035632975.1 Nitrospiraceae bacterium | reverse complement strand
TCCATGTGGCTGTGGATCTCGTCCAGCAGGCCGCTGTCGATCTTGAGGCGTCGGGACCCCGCCATCTCGAACAGCCGGAGGAGCAAATCCGGACTATCCAGGACCCGAGCCCGCAACTCAGAGGGAACAGTCAGATGCTGGCCGGTCTCCACGAAATAACCGTCCGCCCTGGTAGCCGGCAGGACAGGAGTCGATCGGCGTCTTACAGACACGGCGAGGCAACGGTCCAAAAACCGGACCAAGGTCTCGTGGAGTCCCATCGTTTGCTGGTAATACTGCTGCATGAACTGCTCCACACCCAGGAGGTGGGGGCGATCTTTGAATCCGTACAGAGAGGCCAGCCGGACTTGTTCGTCGAACGACAGAATCTCCTGCGCCCTCCCGGCTTCGAAATGCAGAAATGCCCGGACGCGCCACAGAAAATCCCGGGCCTCCGTCAGCGAGAGAAGATCCTGTCTGGAGAGGAAGCCGCGATCCGCCAAATCCTGCAGCGTAGCTGCATGGAACCGAGCCATGCCGGCCCACCGGACTAGATGGAAGTCCCGCAGCCCGCCTTGGCTTCTCTTGACATTGGGCTCCAGGAGATAGACCGTCGCTCCGAACTTCTCATACTCACGGCGACGCTCCTCTACTTTTTGTTCGATAAAGGGCGCCGCCCCACGGCCGACCACCTCCCGGAAATACCGGCGATGGAACTCCTGGTACAGGTACGGGCTTCCGGTCAAAAGTCTGGCCGACATCATGGAGGTGCGGATCGAAAGGTCCGTCGGGGCCAACTCGATGCAATCTTGAAGGGTCCGCATGCAGTAGCCGACCTGGAAGCCTAGATCCCATAGATGGCGCAGCACCTGACGGAAAAGAGCCTGAGCTACCTCCCCCCCTTCCTCGCGATAGAGGAGCATGATGTCGATGTCTGAATGAGGAGCCAACTCCCGATGGCCATAGCCTCCCAACGCGACCAGGCAACAGTACTGAGCCCCCGCGACCCGGGCCTCCTCCCCGGCCTGCCGCATGGCATTCTTGTACCGACCGATGATCAAACCGTCCACAAACTCTGTCAGGGCCGCCATAACTTCGGCCCCCGAGGCCCCTCCCAACAACCGCTGTCCGAGCGCCTTCCGGTACTCAGCCAGGGCGGAGGCCGGCTCGAACTCCGCCTTGTGCAAGAGCCCGGACAGCGATTCGCTGTCCGGTGGCATAGTCACAGCGCGCTTTCCCCCGTTTCGCCGGTTCTGATCCGCACTACGCTGCTGAGATCCGACACGAAGATCTTCCCGTCGCCGACGCTGCCGGTTTTCGCGGTTCGCGTAATGGTTTCGACCACTTTCGTTACCTGGTTATCCGCGACGAACACTTCAATTTTCACCTTGGGCACAAAGTCGGTCGTATACTCGCTGCCCCGGTAGGTCTCCTTACTCCCCTTCTGGCGTCCGAATCCTTTGACTTCCGTGACCGTCATCCCATGCACACCCATTTCCAGCAACGCATCCTTGACTTCATCCAACTTGAACGGCTTGATGATGGCTTCAATCATCTTCATGTCGATGCCTCCTTACCAGGCTCACCCGAGGACGCTGATTGTACATCGTCACGGGGGTCGCCGGCACAATCATTTGGTCAATCGTGTCATGGTCCGTTTATGAACCTGAATCATGCGCGAAGAACAACTAAGAATGTCGTCTAGCCTTGTGCCAGATGGGTGTGTTTGCCATCTGGCTACGACACCGAACCCTACTGAGAAAGTAGGGTTCGGTCACCCTTGCCTTACGAATAGGCCTTTTCATCATGTTGACTGAGATCCAAGCCTAATCGCTCATCTTCTTCACTCGCACGCAGACCAGTTATCCCCGCGACTATCGCCAGAATGATTAAGGTGCCGACAAACACGAAGACCATGGTAATCAGTACGGCCATCGCTTGGATGCCCAACTGTGCCGGATTACCGAAGAACAGCCCGTCGGCCCCTGCCGAATTCACCGCCTTCGACGCGAAGAGACCAGTCGCCAGCGCCCCCCACGTGCCGCCGATTCCGTGCACGCCGACCGCATCGAGGGCGTCATCATAGCCAAACAAGGGCTTCAACATCACCGCCGTATAACACAACACACCCGCTCCAATCCCGATCCAAATCGACGAGATCGGGCCGACGAACCCCGATGCAGGCGTGATGGCCACCAATCCCGCCACCGCCCCGCTGGCCGTGCCCAAGGCCGACGGTTTGCCTCGATAGATCCACTCCGCGACCATCCAGGCCAGCGCCGCGGCCGCCGTTGCCGTATTGGTGGCGGTAAACGTGCTGGTCGCTAGTGCCCCGGAGGCCAACGCGCTGCCGGCATTGAACCCAAACCATCCGAACCAGAGCAAGGACGCGCCCAACAGGGTCATGGGCAAATTGTGCGGGTGCATGGAGTCCTTGCCAAGTCCCAATCGCTTCTTTATCACGAGGGCGCAAGCCAACCCAGCGACGCCGGAACTGATATGGACGACCGTCCCGCCGGCGAAGTCCAACGCCCCAAGGTTTCTGACCCATCCCCCGACTCCCCACACCCAGTGCGCGAGCGGATCATAGATGAAGGTCGCCCACAGCAGCGTGAACAAGACAAACGCGCTGAACTTTATCCGTTCGGCAAATGCGCCGGTGATCAGCGCCGGGGTGATCACCGCAAACATCATCTGGAAGAGCATGAAGGCCTGGTGCGGTATGGTGGCAGCATAATCGGCATTGGGCTCTACGCCAACCCCGTTGAGCCCGAACCATGCCAGCGAACCGATGATGTGACCTACGTCTGGTCCGAAGGCGAGCGAGTACCCCCACAGCACCCACTGGACACTAATCAGACAGAGGATAAGGAAGCTCTGCAAGACCGTGGACAACGCATTCTTGGAGCGCACCATCCCTCCATAGAACAGCGCCACGCCCGGGGCGGTCATGGCCAACACCAAGGCCGTCGAGACCAACACCCAGGCCGTATCGCCGGTATCGATCTTCGGCGGTGCGGGAGCGGCTGCCGCGTCGGGAGCAGGCGCCGGCGCCTCTGGCGCCGGCGCCTGCGCAACTGCATCTGGCGCGTACAGGACCGCCCCCCCTGCCAACATGGCAAGGAAGAGAAGGACCGGCAGAATCTTCCTCATACTGCTCATATGCGATAGCATAATTGCATCCTTTCATCACCTGGTTCA
>DASQFV010000001.1:0-5258 GCA_035632975.1 Nitrospiraceae bacterium | reverse complement strand
TAAATCCAGGCACAGGGCATGAGGCGAGTTATTGCACATTCGCCAGTCGCCAAGTGAGTGCAAGGACATACCGAGCCACGGTTTGCAGAATCTCTGGATTTATCGTGTCGGCGGTATCGGTGGGCTGATGAAAGTGCGGGTGGACTCCCCCGCTGACGATCGTGATGGTCGGCACCCCAGCCTCTTTGAACGGCACGTGATCGCCACCAGGGAAAAATCCGAACACGTCCAGCTTGTCGGTGCACCCTGCTGTCTGTCCTGCCTCCAACACGACGTCCTTTTCCACCCCTGTCACGCCTACCGTGAGCCGTCCGTTTCCAACGCCGGCGTGATCGATGTTGATCATAGTTCTGGTCATGGTGGTCGCCACTAGTGGGCGCTCCACGTACAGCCGAGAGCCAGCCAGACCCTGCTCCTCACCGCTGAAGGAGATGAAGAGGATGGTTCGTCTGGGGTGCGCGCCGGCCTTGGCCAGAGCGCGAGCGACTTCCAGCATCACGGCCGTCCCCGAGGCGTTGTCGTCGGCTCCTGGGAACAAGAGTCCTGCTTGACGGCCAAAGTGATCTCGATGTGCTCCGATTACGATGGTTTCCTGCGTCAACTGCGGATCTGTGCCTGGGATCAGGGCGATTACGTTGATCAGGGAGCTCTGCTCCTGCCGCGATTCCCATTCGAGGGCCCCGAAGTATTCCGTGCTAAACGACCGAGACTCGGAGGCTCGGTTGAGCTGATCCTGCACGGACCGAAGATATTCTTGATTGGAATGGTCGGCACCAGCAATGATTTGCTCCGCTCGTGAAGTGCTGATCCATGCGCCGGGAAGGTTGTCGGGTGCTGGAGAAAGTCCGTAGAAGGCGCTGGGTTGTCCCGTCACGCCACGTCGTATCTCGTAGGAGCTGAGGACCGGTCCAGTTGCGGTCAGATATCCCACTGCCCCTTTCTGGCGAGCGATTCGGACTTTGTCAGCGTGGGTAACTCTTCCTTTGAAGTAGTCCGGTTTTCCTCTTAGGAACAGCACAATGCAATTGTTCACGTCGATTCCGGCATAGTCATTTATGTCCCCAGCGGTATCGACAATCCCATACCCGACGAACACGATCAGAGCACGGGCATGCGCAGACGGTGAGTCGAGCACCGGGAGAAAATCCGTCCCGAGGCGCTGATTGTCCGGAATCCTGGCCGTAGAGATTTGTAGCGTCGGTTCTGGGGCAATGACGACTGCTTGGTGTGGCTTCGACATGAAGCCCGTCCGCACATCGCCCTTGCCGCCGGGAGGAATATTCAATCGATCAAGGGGAACGAAGGCGAGACTGATCCTAGAGGCGCGAAATTGGTCTGTGACCCATGCGGCGGATCGAAGATCATCCTCTGATCCAGCTTGCCGTCCATTGAAGGACGGGCCGCTCAACGTGCGCACGTCGGCGAGCATGCGTTCGTTTGACAGGCCGTCGAGCGCTCGAAGCCATGCACGCTGGTTTTCCTCCGATTGCGCGAAGCCTTGGACTCCGAAGGGGAGCAGAACGAGGATGATTCCCAAGAAAGTGACCACAACAAGGGAGGAAGAGAGCCTGCGCGTCGCGCCGTTCATGCGATGAGCCTTTCGAGGTGCCGCAGAACTATAACATAGCCTGACAGGTTCGTTGCAGAGCGGCTGCGGGCCAAGGTAGTATGAGGAATTGCGAGGATGCAGAATCCTGTTCGCCTCCGGTGACGGAAAGCCACCAATTGGACCTGCTATTGTAGGGAGGGTGCCATGGGCGCAGGCGACTCAGGCAAAGGATTGTACGATCACCTCTACCGCCGATTCTTCGAGAATCGCGCGTCGCACCAAGGCTATGAGTTTCAGCATGCGCCCGGTGGAAGCGCTCCACTACCGGTTATCACGTTTCGGGATCGTCTTCGATGGTGGACCTGGGGTCGATGGCAACGGCGGAGGGCCATCTTGGCGGCACGCGACCGGTTCCAGCAAGACATTCTCGATATCAAGAAGCGGCTACCGAAGTAAGAAGAGAACGAGACGAGAGACAGTGAGAGAGCGTGGCATAAGTGTGAAGCCTGGGCATATCGGCATGGCCTCCGTGTTACTCGGAGTAGGCGTGATCGCCGGTGAGTGGAGCTTCTGTGTCGAACGGTCCCAAGCTATTCAGACCGAAAGCCGGGCGGAAAAAGAGGCCAACTTGAAAGGTCAGGCCCAAGGGAGGTTGTTTAATCGGTGGACCTTCGACCAGCAGAAGTCTGGCGAGTCCCCTGCCGGATTCTCGATACTGGAGTTTGGCGAGGGGCCGGCTGCGGACTGGACGATCAAGGCTGATACCGATGCCCCCTCGGCGTCCAACATTCTGGCCGTGAACTCATCGTGCCAGGCCGTGACCTGTTACCGTTTGATCGTCGCCGACGGGTTTCAGTATGAATATCCAGATGTGTCGGTCAGGATGCGATTTCCCGTCGACGTTGCGACGGCAGTTGGGGGAGTGGTGTTTGGGGTGAAGGATGCTACGCACTTCTATGCGGCGGTGGTCGATCTTGCGATGAAGACGCTGGAAGTGAGTCGGGTGGTGGATGGAAAGGAGACGAGACTAGGGCGGTCGTCGATTACACCCAAGGCGGTTCCCTGGCATACGCTGCGAGTTCAGAGGAACACCATTCTCAGCAAGGACTTTATCGAAACCTTCTTTGACGGGCAGCTCGTCGTGACGGTTGAAGATCAGTCGTTGGCGATCGGTCAAGTTGGGCTCCTGGTTCGCGGGCAAACAGCGCTAGAATTTGATAGCGTACACGCCATTCCGCTTTTTTCTCAGCGACCGTCTTCTGCCCCCGCTGCCTATTAGATGGACACATGGCATTGCGCTTGATTGCAACATCGCTTGCATTTGAAGGGGCTGAGGAGTAGAGTACCCTCGTGTATCATCGCGAAAGGCCTGGTGGTGATACCACAGAGAGTGACAAGGCCTAAGACAGATGTTGTTTTGGTTCTGCCCGGGAATTTGATCGGAAGCCAGCCTTGAGCCGCCATGGTGTTTGCGTCTTCGGCCCATTCCTTCCTCACTTTGTTCTCGAGTCCAAGACAACACATATTCTCAAAGGAGGAGCCCAATGGGTTCGAAGATTTATGTCGGCGGTTTGCCGTATTCCACAACTGAGCAGCAGCTGAGCGAATTGTTTGCTGTTCATGGAGCGGTGACCTCATCCCGGATTATCACAGATAAGTTCACCGGCCAGTCCCGCGGGTTTGGATTCGTGGAGATGTCCTCGGATTCAGAAGCGCAGGCGGCGATCACCGCGCTGAACGGCACCGAGTTGGGCGGCCGCACGTTGACCGTCAACGAAGCGCGCCCCCAGGAGCCACGTACTGGTGGTGGTGGTGGCGGCGGCCGTGGTGGCCGAGGCGGGTCCGGTGGCGATCGGTACTAAGCCGTAACGAGTGTTTCACACGTCGGGGCTGCCTATCCGGCAGCCCCGCTATTTCCTTCCTAGAATTGCCCATCAACGTGATGCGTTTCTCGGCCTTCTGACCAGGCCGGACCGTGCAGTCCCAGGAAGTGTGCCCCATACAAGGAGTCTTATGTCTACGTTTGCTGATATGAATCTACCCCAGTCCCTTGCCCAGCGCCTGATACAGGCGGGCCTGACGACACCCACGCCGGTGCAACAGGCTGCCATTCCACTGGCGCTGAAAGGCCAGGACATTATGGCACAAGCCAAAACCGGAAGCGGAAAAACACTGGCGTTTTTGCTGCCGATTATCGAGCAGGCCATGCAACGGGAGGCCTCTGCGCCCGCGCCTGGCCCCTATACCAAGTCCGGACCAAGCCACGCTTCCGGACCGAAGTTTTTAGTGTTGGCGCCCACGAGGGAATTGGCGCTCCAGATCGAAACGGAGCTGCGCAAGTATGCCCCGATGTCCGTGACTTCCTTGTCGGTGTACGGCGGGACGCCCATCGAGCGCCATTACCGTGCACTGCAACGACCGCCGATGGTGGTGGTCGGTACGCCAGGGCGGTTGCTCGACTTGGCCGGCTCCGGTCACTTAAAGTTGGGTGGCGTGACGTTTCTCGTGATGGATGAGGCCGATCAGATGTTGGATCGCGGGTTCCTGCGGGACATACAACGGATCATTCGACTCCTCCCGGCTGAACGCCAGACGCTGCTGTTCTCCGCGACATTTTCAGGGGACATTCAAACGCTCGCGCAGAGCATGCAGCGCAATCCCACTCGCATCTCTGTCGACCCCGGGATCAGCACTCCGACCACGATCGTGCATGCCTACTATGTTGTGCCGGGGGATCAGGCGCGCACGCAACTCGTGCATACGTTGCTCCAGACCGTGACTGGTGGGGGGCGCTCGATGGTGTTTTGTGATCAAAAGTATAAGGTGCGACGCTTGGCGGCCCATTTGGGTGGAGAACCGGCTTCGGTCGGTGCGTTGACCGGCAATCACAGCCAAGCGCAACGGGAACGGACGCTCGGCGCCTTTCGGGCCGGCCGACTCCGTTCGCTCGTGGCGACCGATGTGGCAGCCAGAGGCCTCGATATCGAGGATGTGGCCCAGGTGATCCACTATGAGTTGCCGACCAATCCGAATTCGTACGTCCATCGGACAGGGCGAACGGGTCGAGCAGAGAAGGAAGGGGCGACCTTCTTGATTCTGTCTCAGTCCGAAGAGCGAGAGTATCTCCGAATGGTGAGACAATTACGAATCGAGACGAAGAAACTCGCACTGCCTGTGTTTGTTGCTCTCCCGTCTCCGGCCTCTATGCCGGTCAGCGAGCAGCAGGCGCCTCGCCATCGGCAACGCCGAAGTGCCGAACCATCCGGCAGACGATTCCGCGAGGACGAGAACCGGGGATCAGTTCACAGACAGGGAGCCTCGGTCGGTGGACCCAGGCGCCCACGATATTAACCCGCGTAATTCATGCGAGACTCGCGAGACTTGCGTGAAAAACGGGACAGGGCGTTCAGCCCTCCCTTCGGCCTTCGGACCGCGTTTGTCGCGCACGTCTTGCCTGTCTCGTCGGTCTGTCGGGATCCGGCTTGCGCTCTCTCTGTTGCGCGCAGGGCTGTTTTCGATGGTAAGATAACGGCCACAGCCAGGACCATTCATGAATACCTGCTACGCCTTCCGTTCCTCTCGCCCGGCGGGGCTTCTCTCGCTCGGCCTCCTCGACGGACTACACGTACGCCTACGTCGGCCTTACTTGCGAGAAGCCCCCGGCGGGCTTCGGTCTCGAATGCCTCGCGACGGCATTCATGAATAATCC